>DYOT01000106.1 GCA_020720345.1 Candidatus Caenarcanum sp. | reverse complement strand
ATACCGATTTTACAAAAATTATTTTATTTAACGATTACTTTTTTGAATCGGTATACAGTAATATATTACTGCAAATAAAAAAGGTTAGCTCATGGCTAACCTATACAGGGAGAGTAATTAGTTTGGGAGTTTTAAATTTGTCCGGATCTCTCCCTTATTAATTATCCGGTGTTATTATCCGATTAATTTCAATGCTATCTGAGGCAAGGAATTAGCCTGTGAAAGCACACTTGCGGAAGCCTGCTGAAGTATTTGATACTTAGTCATAGTTGTAGTTTCAGTGGCTATATCAACGTCCTTGATTCTGGAAGCTGCTGCTGAGAGGTTTTCATTCAATGAATGAAGGTTGCTCAGTGCGCTCTGGAGTCTGTTTGTATAAGCTCCAACATCTGATCTTCTTTTTGCAACAAGACTTAATGCAGTATCGAGCTGGTCAAGATAATTTCTTATGACAGTTCCTGTCCATGTTGAGCTTGTAATAGTTCCTGCAGCGTAGCCGACAGGGTCTCCAGCGTCGATAATATTAAGCGCGCCGGAAGAAGTATTAGCGCTTTCAAGGACTGTGCCGATGTCCATTGTATTGACTGTGGAATCAGAACCTGCTCCTATCTGAAGATCAACATGTGTAGCTCCCGGTGCTCCCTGAAGAAGTTTTATATGGTTAAATTCTGTAGCATTTGAAATTCTGTCTATATCGGCTAATCGGGCAGAAACCTCAGACATAATTGCTCCTCTTTCAACGGAGCTGTTAGTATCGTTGGCTGCCTGTATGCATAATTCTCTGATTCTCTGAATGTTTTCGTTAATTACGGCAAGGGCACTTTCCGCAATCTGCAACATGTTGATGCCGTCCTGAACGTTGTTGACTGCCTGTGCATTTCCACTAATCTGACCTTTAAGGTTTTCTGAAATTGCCAGACCTGCTGCATCATCTGATGCTTTGTTGATTCTGTAGCCTGAAGATAATCTTTCAATTGACTTGGTCAAGTTTGTCGTGTTAGATGAAAGGTTTCTTTGCGCAATTAATGCGGCTACGTTAGTGTTTACTACAATTGACATAATTTTTCCTCCGTGTTTTTTAATTACTCTTTTACTTATCCTTGTATATTTGTTATTTATTCTGTCGTCATAAGCTTTTCTCTCCTTGTATTAATTGCACTTCTGTTTTTTTAGTAACTTATATTATTAAACTTGTATTTACCCGAGTAACTTTAATGCTATCTGAGGCAGTGTATTAGCCTGAGCAAGCACACTGGCAGAAGCTTGTTGAAGTATTTGATACTTAGTCATATTTGAGGTTTCTGAGGCTACATCAACGTCCTTGATTCTGGAGGCTGCTGACTGAAGGTTTTCATTCAATGAATGAAGGTTGTCTAAGGCACTCTGCAACCTGTTTGTATAAGCTCCTACATTTGATCTTCTTTTTGCAACAAGACTTAGTGCAGTATCGAGCTGGTCAAGATAATTTCTTATGACAGTACCTGTCCAGGTGGCGCTTGTAATGGTTCCTGCAGCGTAGCCGACAGCATCTCCACCGTCGATAATGTTAAGTGCGCCTGAAGAAGTATTAGCGCTTAGAAGAACTGTAGAAATATCAATGGTATTTACTGTAGGATCGGAACCTGCTCCAATCTGAAGGTTAACATTGGATGTAGTGCCATCAAGAAGTTTTATGTGGTTGAATTCTGTAGCATATGAAATTCTGTCTATATCTGCCAATCGGGCAGTAATTTCAGAAAGGATTGCTCCTCTTTCAACAGAGCTGTTAGTATCGTTGGCTGCCTGTACGCATAATTCTCTGATTCTCTGAATGTTTTCGTTAATTACGGCAAGACCGCTTTCTGCAATCTGTAACATGTTAATGCCGTCCTGAACGTTGTTGATTGCCTGTGCATTTCCGCTAATCTGACCTTTAAGGTTTTCTGAAATTGCCAGACCTGCTGCATCATCTGATGCTTTGTTGATTCTGTAGCCTGAAGATAATCTTTCAATTGATTTAACCAGGCTGGATGTGTTTTTTGACAAGTTTCTTTGCGCAATTAATGACGCAATGTTGGTGTTTACAACTGTTGACATAAGAACTCTCCTTGTGCTTATTTTTACTTCCCTGTATCGACTAAGTCTGTCTGATTTTCGGGTAACAAAAATTTCCCTTAATCAGCAATGATTTAGCTCGTTGTTTTTTTATTCAGTTTAGAAAACTTTATCTTGCTCCCACTTATCCAATATTTAAGTGAAAATTCTCCCAGTATTAAGTTTTCTCCCGCTCCGATTTTGTTTTATTACTCTTACAATTAGTAAATCGAAAAATTATTAATAATCTTTAATAATTCTTAACAATGTCATCTATATGAAGGATAAACTTTTTTGTAATAAACTAAAAAGTAATGGAATAACAAGGAATGCGCCGATGCCTCAATTTTTTATTAATAATGAAAATATACATGAAGATAAAATAATAATTACAAATAAATCAGATATTAATCACATAACAAATGTATTAAGAAACAGGAAAAAAGATAAATTAATTCTTTCAGGAGTAGAAAATATTGTTTATGAAGCCGAAATTGTTTTAATAAAACCTGAGTTAATAGAAGCAAAAATTACAGACAAATATCATTCCGATAAAAAACTTAAGATAAATATTACGCTTGCTCAAAGCATAATAAAATCTAATAAGCAGGATTTTCTGGTACAAAAGACGACAGAACTCGGGGTCAGAACAATAATTCCTTTTATAAGCAAAAATACTGTAGTCAGGTTTGATTCCGAAAAAGATAAGCTTCAAAAAATTCAAAGGTGGCAAAAAATTGTTTATGAATCCGCAAAACAATGCCAGAGGGGCGACCTGACAGATATTAAACAAATTTCAACCTTTAATGAAATAATAAATCTGGAAAATTTTGATTTAAAAATAGTTTGTTCGGAAAAAGAAAATTCTTTGTCTATAAGACAGGTTTTACAGGCTTGTAATGAGGATTGTCATTGCGAGCGACCAACGAGGGAACCCGCTTTTTTGATTGAGTATCAAAAAAGAAGGGGGACGCGGCAATCCAAAACAATATCAAATGAAAATGTTTGGATTGCTTCGTCGAACTCTTCGAGTTCTCCTCGCAATGACATAAGGAATATTCTTCTGGTAATCGGTCCTGAAGGCGGGTGGGAAGATAGCGAAATAGAGAAATTAAAGCAAAAGGGATTTGCTTCGGTAACTCTGGGCAAGCTTGTTTACAGGGCAGAAACTGCTGCCGTTGCCGCAATTTCACATATTATTTATGAATATGAATTATAATTAAGCTATTTTTCGTTTATAAACCAGTTCGATTTTAGGAAGACCTAGCGAAGCCCTTTCAACACGATTTCTGCCTGATTCCTTAGCCTTGTATAACGCCTTATCAGCTCGTCCGCAGAAATCAATAGGGGCTTTGTCAGATAAATCAACCTGTGCTACACCTACACTAATTGTTGCTTTTACCGGTTTTTCCAACTTATTAAAAGTTTCCTCTTCCACAAGTTGTCTTAATCTGTCAAGAAGCTCGTATGCTTTTAGTTGTGAGGTTTCAGGCAGTATAAGCGCAAATTCCTCACCGCCGTAACGTGCCGCAATATCGGAAGTCCTTGTATTATTTGTAATAAAGAGCCCTAGCTCTCGTAAAATAGTATCGCCAGCATTATGCCCGTAAGTATCGTTTATTTTTTTGAAGAAATCTATGTCAAACAATGCAAGACTTAACTGTGACTTATGTCTTTTGGCTCTTGCAAATTCTTCAGAAATTCTTCTATTAAATTCACGCCTGTTCAGCAGACCTGTTAGGACATCTGTTGTTGCCATATTATGAAAAGCAGTTGCCTTATTGCCTGTAAATTCCACAACACGTGTAAATATTTTCCCCAGATATGCCAGAGTACCCATTACTGTAAGGAAAGAAAGTGTTTTCGATATTATAATATTATCGTTTGAAACCAGAAATTCTTTTTCAAACCAGCCTAATATATTTGCAATTAAAATCATCGCTGCACAAATTAGAAAAATATTTATGGAATATTTCATTTTATTGCAGGAAATAGCTTTAACAATCGGAATCAAAGCTAGAAAAACAAAGTCGCTGTTGCCGGTAAATATAGTTACAGCAATCACAAGAAAAGACGTACACAATATATCAAAGACTGTTACATTCTCAAAAACCTGAGGAGAGGACAAATAAGGTTTGTTTGTTACCCATAAGAGAATTTCATTAAAAATGATAAATATACCTAATGTAATCCAGCTTAACGCTAAAAGAACGTGAGAAGCCACAGCAGGACTGCCGGAATTTTGCACCGAATAAAAAATAAGATTTATAATTATAATAAACGATAAAAACCGGTTAAATTTAAGAGTTTGAGAAATTTTTGTATTTAATCCGCCATATATAAACAATTCAAATGATCTCCAGAGGTTGAACTTATTATCATATAATATTTTTTTTATAATGGCGTGAATTTAATATAATGTAATATTTTTTATTGTCATCCTGAGCAAAGCGAAATTACTGAATCAATGCACTAGCCATACATAACTTGAACATTGTCTATATTTGCAGTCTGTTTAGCTTGCCATAAATCATAATCTAACTGCATACCCAGCCATAATTCAGGTGTGGTATTAAATGCTTTTGATAATCTTAAAGCCATAACAGAGCTTATACCGGCTTTTTCGTTAACAACATCAGAAAGAGCTTTTCTTGATACTCCAAGTTTCAAAGCAGCTTCTGTTATAGAGAGGTGCAAAGGTTTTATATATTCTTCTTTTAAAATTTCTCCCGGATGTGGGGGATTATACATTTCCATAAAATCACCGTCCTTTTAATGATAATCTTCGTAATCTAATATAGAGGCATCACCGTTTTCAAACTTAAAGGTTATTCTCCAATTTGCTCTTACTGTTACAGCCCAAATATCTTGCCTATCGCCTTTTAACTGGTGTAATTTATAA
>DYOT01000105.1 GCA_020720345.1 Candidatus Caenarcanum sp. | reverse complement strand
CCTTCTTCCATTACATCATGTTCAGCGCCGTTGTGCATAAATTTAAGGCTGTATTTGTCTTTATCTCCCTCTTCAATTTTCTTATAGCTAATAAGCTTAAACGGTCCGTCAACCTCAAATACTTCTTTAAGATATATATTTATAATCGCATCAACAGGCAATTCGCCAATTTTTTCAGATTCTTTTTTTGCAATGCCAACAAGCCTAATCGCTTCGTCTATTGTAATCGGATAACCCTCACGCTTGATGATTTCATAAAGGGCTGTTTTACCTGATTGGCTGGTAAATCCAAATTTCTCATCGTCATCACGACCGATTAGCGAAGGATGAATAGGTCTGTATGCACCTTTTTTCATACCCTGTGTTTTTGATGCACCGTCCTGATGTATTCCGCTTCTGTGTGCAAGGGCATCTTCACCGATAAGCGGCATTTTTTCGTGAATAGGAATACCTGACATTTCAGAAACAGTAAGTGCTGTTTCGTAAATTTCACACATATTGAGAGGAACATCGATGCCGCAATTGTGCAAACATACGGCAACTTCATAGATATTTGTATTGCCTGCTCTTTCACCTAAGCCGTTTAATGTGCATTCAAGCTGTGTAGCACCTGCAAAATAAGCTTCAACAGTAGCAGCTGTTGCCATACCTAAATCATTATGGTTATGAACTGAAATTACAGCCTTATTGCTTATTTCTTTTGCCACCTGTCCCACCATTTCGACAAATTCCAGCGGTCTGAACCTCTCTACCGTATTGGGAAGGTTTAAAACATTTGCTCCTGCTTCCACTATT
Organism: Candidatus Caenarcanum sp.; assembly: GCA_020720345.1. GTDB lineage: Bacteria > Cyanobacteriota > Vampirovibrionia > Gastranaerophilales > UBA9971 > DYOT01. Next base: position 4,244 of record DYOT01000105.1, on the reverse strand, counting down.
TCGTGCAAAGAGTCAATTACAAAGCTTAAGTTTTCTTTGCAATCTCCGAAATGCTCAACTGAAAATTGTATGTCCCCTCTGTCTCCTATAAGCGACTTTGCATATTTAACTGCCTGAATTCCTATTTTTCTAACGTCCTCAGGTTCTTTTCTGAGGACATATTTCATATTGAACGGGCTCATTGCCAGAACTATATGGATTCTTGGCTTATTGGCAATTTTTATAGCTTCATAAACTTTTAATATATCTTTTTCCACTGCTCTTGCAAGACCGGCTATCACCATATTGTCAGGAGCAATAGAGGCTAAATGCTGACAGGCTTCAAAATCCATATCATTTGAACCGGAAAATCCGACTTCTACCGCCTGAACTCCTAATTTTACAAGCTCTGCGAAAATTATTTCCTTTTGTTTTGTATTCCATGGTTTTTTTAGAGCCTGATTGCCATCTCTAAGCGTTGTATCAAAAAAGAAAGGTTTTCTATCCTGCATAATAATCACATCTCCTCATTATTTGTATTAATTATGCTTTAAATACCCGCTTTAAGTAAAGTATTTTTATCAATTAATTTATTTTCATCAGGACTGTTTGCCTAAAAAGCGCATTGACTGTCCTGCTATAGCTTTTAAAACTTAAATAATTTATTAACTGCAGCTGCAGCCAGAACATGAAGATTTTGAGCAGGAAGTTTTGCAGCTTGAAGTACTTCCGCCTTTGCCGCAGCCTTTAAACTGTACGTTTCCCCAGATTCTTGCGACATTTACTGAATTGCATTCCGTGCAGAGGGGATTAGAATCATCTGTCATAGATTTTTCAATAGTAAAAACGTTTTCACAGTCATTACATTTGTAATCATAGCTTGGCATTATATAGTTTTGTCCTGAATTCTTATAATTTGTCGGTCATAAGTGCAAATATATCATTAAAAATAATTAAAACCATAAGTCCTATAAGTAATAAAAATCCATATTTTGCAAAAGTTTCCTGTACTTTTTCTTCAACAGGTCTGCCTCTTAACTTTTCAATAAAAAGAAATAACAAATGACCGCCATCAAGTGCAGGTATCGGAAGCAGGTTTACTATCGCCAGATCCATGCTGATTAACGCTGTAAGCAGTAAACCATCCCATATTCCTCTATGTTGGATAATATCACTGCCAACTTTTGTTATGGCAACAATTCCGTGAACATCGCTCAAAGGAATTTGCCCGGTCATTATTAGCCCTAATCCTTTTACCATATAATATGTATTCTGGTACAGATAATTCCATGATTTAACAACTGCATCAACAGGATTTCTGACTTTTTCAGGAAGTTCATCTACTCTTAATTTAACGCCAATCATACCGTCTTTGTTTGGATAAGCAGGTATTAAGCTTATATCTTTATTGTTTCTGCTGACGGTAATTAAGATGGGATGGACAGTATCAGCAGTAGCAGAAGCAATTTGGTTTAAAGTGAGCTTGCCATTGGAAATATATTCTTTTTTGCCATCAAGCTTATTGCGCAAATTTATTTCATCTTCTGATAAAAGTTTGCCTTCAGGAGTGTATTTTTTAATGCTGTCAAGCATATCCTTTCCAACAGTTAAAGGCTTTTCCGGCGTTGAAGAAGGCAGAATAATTTTTACGCCTGATGAAATCACATCATTATTTGATGTAAGGGTTTTGACAACATCAGGATTTAATTTATTTATGCTGTTTATCTGTTTTTCAATTTTTTCGTAAGAGACATAATTATCAAATTTTTTGCTGCGGCGTGTAATTTCAACGAATTTATTTAAAGTATCAATTTTAACGCCATTAGCTGAAATTATTTTGTCCCCGGGATTAATACCAATTTGATGAGAAGATAAAGATTTATCAGCCTGCAATCCTTCAATGAAAAGGTTGTATTTGCCTGATGGAAGTGATTGTGAGCCTGAAGCCACGAATAAAACTATGAAATATGCTATAAGTGCGTTAGCAGCTACTCCAGCAGTAATTACAATAAATCTTTCCCATATTTTGCGGTTGCTAATTCTTTCCACGCTGTCTTTGGGGATATCGCTTTCTGGATCGTCGTCAGGGAAAGAAACATATCCGCCAAGAAGAAAGGCATGTACACAGATTTCAGTTTCTCCCCATTTTGTTTTATAAAGAGTAGGACCAAAAGGTAGTCCAAATCCAAACTTATCAACTTTTATACCAAGTTTTCTAGCCGCTATAAAGTGCCCGAACTCATGTACAAGTATCAAAACACTTAATAGTAATAACATAGTAAATATATGCATTTAAATTATATCTCCAATTTTATAATATTTTATCATAGACATCTTTTAAAACCAAAACTTGATTAAAAGCCCAAAAAGCCACTGTATAAAAATAAATCCGGCAATTATCTGAATAATTGACATACACCATATTTTTCTAAAAATAGATGGAGAAGCAGTTCCTAAGTCATCTTTATGTTTATGCAAAATCTCTTCTCCTGCTTTAATTCCGTTATAAATATAGGAATCAGGCGGTTTTACAGTAGTCAGGTATTTTTGTACCAGCATTCCCCACTTTTTCCAATTAGAAAATACAAACATAAAGCTGCTAAACAAGAAAACAAACTGAAAAATTGAACTTAAATTTTTAATATACCCGATAAAAACCAACATTATAAGCTGAATCCCTATAAACAAAACCATAAGATTTGTTCCGCAGCGTTTATGTTCCTTAGGCTGCATTTTAACAGTTTTAAGGGTTAGGGGCAGTCCTTTTTCTATTGCATTAATAGTTTGATGCTCTGCCGCATGAATTTTAACAAGAGGGGTAAGTCTTAAGATAAGAATAAACGACGCTAATTGAGCTATAAAAATTAAAGGTATTATTGTCGGATTTGTAATATCAATATTATATAATTTGATAATTAATGACGATAAATGTTCAACAATTACAAGAATACCGCCAATAATTACTCCTGTAAGAAAAAGACCGAAGTTGCCAGGACCTGCCTGGTGCATGCCGTCTGTAATATAAACTCCTAGCGGAGTAGCCAGACCTCCAAGGCTGTTTGGCTTAATTAATCTTGTAAGATATGTAATAATTAATGTTCTGGTAATTACGTTTCCTGTATAAGCGCCATCACTTCCAATAATAGGAATTACTCTGGCATGCATATTGTGAATTTTATTAAATAATTCACTTATATTTGAATTTTTGTTTTCCACCCACACCCTGCGTGTCATTATGTCGGAAACTTTAATATCTGTTTGATAACCTTTTTCGTCAAGACTTAATTCAGGTACAATCTGGGCAAGATCATACTCGGAGACAATGCCTGTTATTTTTCCCTGCAAGTCAATCACCGGTAGAGTATCTGTACCTGCTTCCCTGTATAATTCAGGAAGATTTGTTACCGGGCAATACTCGGAAACAGCAGGCATTTCTGAAGAAATTTCTTCAATTTTAGGAAATTCCGGCTTTTTTTTGTCTTTATTTTTATCAGAAAAACTCATGTTTAGTATTTCCAAAACCTTGATATGCTTTTGTCATTCCTATATTATTTTATGAAAATTTCATTACACATTAATCCCTCTAAGGTGGAATAATATTATGTTCAATGTCATATTACATTTTCTTGACTGGATATATTATAAAAAATGCTATTTCTGTAAGAAAACCTCTTCTAAAGGTTCTATTTGTGATAAATGCTATGAGGAAATAAAAGAAAACCTTTATAACCGGCGCAGATTGATTAATAATATTGAAATTTTTTCTATTGCCACATATAAGGATAAAATTCAGAAATTAATTCGAGGCATAAAATATCATAATCAAAAGGAATTTGCTTTTTACACAGCTCAAATTCTATATGAATTCTGGCTAAAAACATCTTATTCAGACATTGATTTTGAAATTATACCCATGCCTTCCCATAAAAAAAGATTAAAACAGAGAAGATTTAACCACACAGAATTAATAGCTGAAGAATTTTCAAAATTAACCGGATACTCTATTAATACAGAACTTGTTTTAAGAATTAAAGACACAAAGCCGCAGTATAAATTAACCAAGCCCGAAAGACTTAAAAATTTAAAAGGGGCTTTTGAGGTAAAGAAAGAAAATTATAGCGGAAAGAATTTGCTGCTTCTCGATGATATTTGCACAACCGGTGTAACTTTGCAGGAAATGATTAAAGCGCTTAACAGGGCGGGAATAGACAAGCTTTGCGGGCTTGTGATTTCAACACCGGAGTAATATTTCTACCCATTCATGA
>DYOT01000104.1:2715-5107 GCA_020720345.1 Candidatus Caenarcanum sp. | reverse complement strand
AATTCTTCGGGCAAATTATATTCAAACTCGCTTGAAAGCATTGTTTATTATCCTAATCACCCACCGGATAAATTTCTTGCTAAAGGTTGGGGAACAACAAGTCCTTCCCCTCCTATAGTAGAAACCCTTTTGTTTTCAATCTCAAGATATACAGGTAATTTTTTTTCAGCATCAAGGACTGTATTTACAAGCTGTTGAAGACGCACAATCATTGATGTAGCTCCGCCGCCTAACTCAAAATCCTTAGAAAAATTTATTGTAATGCTCTGCGGATTTCCGGATATACCAAGAAGCCTTACAGAAGCAGGAATTTCTGTATAATACCCTTTTTCTTTATCTTTTTCTGAAGGACCTTTTAATAATTCTTCCAACGCAATTATAATTTTTATGTTTTGAGGAGGCACTTTCCTTCTCACAGCTTCGAGCTTATATTTGCCTTCCCCCAAATTTTTAACAAAATAAACAGAAACCGAATTTGTTTCTATCAAAATCTGCTGATTTATAAAAAAGACAACTGCTGCAATGAAAATTATTGCGAAAAATATAATTACGGGTTTTTTAACATTTTTCATTCTTATTCACTCCTGATTTTTATAGTTTTGTATCCTGAGGAAGCCAGAATATTCCTTCTAGAAAAATTTTATCATTAACAATTTTAATTTTTTTTATATTTATTTCAGAGCCATCTTTCTCAAGGGTTTTTAAATCAAAAATGTTAATATTATTAAGCTCCAGAGAATTTGTTATAAACCTGAATTCATCGTTTACAGCACCTGAAGGGAATTTTAAGCTTGTAAGAAAAATTTTATCATCTTTAACTTTTATTGCCGTTTCCAGATTTATCGGGAACGTAAATGTAAAAGGCATTCTTCTATAAACAAGCGATATTTTCATACTTATTTTTTCATTTTTTATATCAGGTTTTATATTGACAAAGTCAACTTCACCGAAATCAATAAGACCAACTCTAACTTTTATTCCGGTCAGTGCACTTTTTATTGTGTCTGATTCAAATATTTTCTTTAAGTCCTCTTTAGACACATCTGCGCTGTACTTAATAAATAATGGGCTTTTCAACAGAGCCGGCTTACTTTTGTAATCAAACCATGTAAAATCGCAAAGGCTTTCTGCTTCAACCTTTGAAAGGTATATGCCGTTACTTTCAATTTTTTTCCCTACTATATGAAAATTTTTAATTTTTCCGGCAATCAGGTCGCCTGCGCTATATGATTTAAGACTAACTTTAATATTGCCTTTTTGTATTAAATTTGAAATTTGGCTTTCAATTATTGATTCGACAATTTTTCTTGCTCCAAAATTAAGTCCAAAAATCCCCTGAATTCCACGAGAAACAGTGTTGCTAACAGGATAAACTCCTGCATAACAAGTATTAGGAGCAGGATTTGGCGTTGAAAAAGAAATTGTTTGAAAAAACAAAATTAAAAAAAGTGATGTGGCAAATATAGTTAATATTTTTTTCATTTTTAAAATACACCTTTACAGTAAGTACATATTTATATAAAAACTTTCACCGGTTTTATAATATTATCCTCAATAGATGCTATTGCCGCAAGCTGATTTTTACAAATAAGCTGTAAAATATTATTTTTCATGGGCGCATCAGAGGAAAAACTTTGCCCGTTTTTTATTGTACTTAACAAATCTTCTTCAATTTCAAGAATTTCAAGAGGCAAAACGCCTACAGGATTTATAAGAAATTTGTCATAATCATCGGTTTTGCAGAAATCTTCTATTTCCTCAAGTGTATGAGCATCGTCAATATTAAATCGTCCTGCACGTGTTCTCACCAGATAGCTTAAAAAAGCCCCGCATCCAAGCTGTTCTCCAAGGTCATGCGCTATTGACCTAATATATGTTCCTTCTGAGCAATCTATGTTAATCATCAAAACAGGATTTTCACTTTTTTCATCGGGAATATTTATTAATTCTATTGAATTTATCGTAACTTTTCTTGTTGGAATGTCTTCTATCTCTATATTTTTTCTCGCGTATTCGTAAAGTCTTTTGCCTTTGTAGTGAACAGCAGAATATATTGGGGGAGTTTGTATAATTTCTCCTTTAAACATTTCAAGACATTCTTTTACCTGCTCTATATTTAAGCTTACAGGTTTGGTTTCCAGAATTTCCCCTTCGGCATCGTAAGTGCTGGTTGAAATTCCAAGTTTTATATAAGCCCTGTAAGCTTTTGAACTTTCAAAATATTCAATTATTCTGGTAGCTTTCCCTATACATGTTGGCAAAACACCTACCGCCAGAGGATCAAGAGTACCTGTGTGACCAATTTGCTTTATTCCAAGTATTTTTCTGAGCTTGCTCACTACATCATGTGATGTCATGCCTTTGAGTTTATTTACATTTATTACGCCAAACA
>DYOT01000104.1:0-2615 GCA_020720345.1 Candidatus Caenarcanum sp. | reverse complement strand
TTCGCCTCTGGAAATCTTGTCTATAAGTTCATTTATTCTTCTGCCTTTTTCAAGAGACTCATCGAGCATAAATTTTAGTTCAGGAGTATGCCTTAGCCTTATTCTTCTGCTGATTTCCCCTCTTATAAATGATGCAGAATCCTCAATAGCTTCCATTATTTCTTCTTTTGTTTCATCTGATCCAAATATGCTTATAAAAGCCTTTGCATATTTATAATCAGGAGAAAGTTCAACATCAATAACGGAAATTATTCCTTTTATGCGTGGATCTTTGATTTTATGCTGGATTATATCGCTAAGTTCCTTGATAAGAGCTTTTCTAATGCGTTCTACTCTTTCGTTCATTATTTATAGCCTTTTAATTATAGTAAATATTCATTTCAATAAATTAGAAAAATTAGCTAAAAATTTAAGATTAGTCTATTTAAACAAGTGAATTTCTTATAATTTCTTCTTTTGTAAGGACTTTTATAATATCACCTTCCTGGATATCATTAAATTTATCAAAAGACAATCCACATTCATATCCGCTATTAACTTCTTTAGCGTCATCTTTAAAACGTTTTAGCTGATTAATTTGCCCTCTGAAAATTTCTTTGTCGTTTCTTATAACTTTTGCATCTTTGTTTCGGACAATTTTTCCTTCAAGCACATAACATCCGGCAATTTTTACAGTTTTACCTACGGTAAATACCTGTCTGACTTCGGCTGTGCCAATTTCTACTTCCCTATATTCAGGTTCAAGAAGACCTAACATTGTTTTTTCTATGTCTTCAAGCATCTGATATATAATTTCGTATTTTCTGATTACAACACCCTGTTCTTGCGCTACACGCAAAGCGTTTTGGTCTTCTTTTACACCAAAACCAATAACAATTGCATTACTTGCAGAAGCAAGCATTACATCGGCTTCTGTAATATCGCCTATTGCAAGGTGTACAACTTTTACAAAAATATGTTTTGATTCAAGCTGGTGTAGCGAACCTGTTACAGCTTCAGCCGCACCGTGTGTTGAAGTCTTGATAATTATATTAAGCTCTTTTGTGTCTCCTTGCGTAGATTGAAGAAGCATTTCCCGCTTAACACGAGTAGCGCTCATCTCATCAAACTTGGAAATTTTTTCTTTTTCTTTTCTTTCGCCGGCTTTTTCTTTCATCAATTTGTCGCTTTCAACGGCTTCAAATTTTTCTCCTGCCTGCGGAATTTCCGTTAGCCCGAGTACTTCAACAGGAGTGCTGGGTCCTGCTTTATGTATACGCTCACCTAAATCATTAAACAAAGCTCTGATTTTACCGCTTACTATTCCTGCAACTACAAAATCACCAACTCTGAGAGTTCCCTGTTGAACAAGAAAAGTAGCTACAGCTCCTTTTCCCTTATCCAGCTTGGATTCAATTATCACACCGGCGGCTTTTCTTGCAGGATCAGCTTTCAGTTCTTCTACTTCAGCAATAAGAATTATGTAATCCAATAATTCATCAATATTTAAGTCTTGAAGCGCACTAATTTCTACTGTAATTGTGCTTCCGCCCCATTTTTCAGGAACAAGTTCATATTCTGTAAGCTGTTGCAGAACTCTATCGGGATCAGCGCCAGGCTTGTCTATTTTGTTTACTGCTACTATAATCGGGACTTTTGCAGCTTTTGCGTGATTAATAGCTTCAATTGTCTGTGGCATTATTCCGTCATCTGCCGCTACAACAAGAATTACTATATCAGTAATCTGCGCGCCTCTTGCCCTCATAGTTGTAAAAGCTTCGTGTCCGGGTGTATCAATAAATACAATCTTTTTTGAGTTAACCATAGCTGTATAAGCACCTATGGACTGGGTTATTCCCCCAACTTCCGTACTTACAATTTTTTGTCTGGATTTTCTTATTGAGTCCAAAAGTGTTGTTTTACCGTGATCAACGTGCCCCATTATTGTAACAACAGGAGCTCTGTCTTTAAGCTTTGATTTATCAATAGTTTCATCTTCGGAAATCGCTTCTTCAGCTTCGCCATCAGAGTCTTTAGATTTGTCTTCTATTTGTAAGATAGTAAAACCAAGATTTTCTGCTGCTTGTTTAGCCGTGGCAATGTCAATTGTCTGGTTTACAGTAGCCATAATTCCAGACATCATAAGCTGCTTAATGACTTCCGGCACACTTATACGAAGCCTATCAGCGAGTTCTCCAACTGTTAACTGCTTTGCTAAATGTATTTCAGTAACTTTTTCAGCTAGTTCCTGTTCTTCTTTTTTTCTTTTTAAAAGTTTAGCCTGTATTTTTTGCTCGGCCTGCTTTTCTCTTTTTAATTCTTCTATCTCTTTAAGCTTGTCTTTTTTCTTGACAAAATCTCTTTTATTAACAGATTTAACTCTTTCAAGTTCTTCTTTTCCTACAGCTTCAGGCTTTTCACCCAAACCAGCCTGTCTTGGCGGCATAGGCTTACCAAAAGGAGGTCTTGGCGGAAATTGATTTCCTCCAGCACCGGGAGAAGCTGGTCTTTGCCCGTATGGTTGTCCAAAAGGTGGTCTTGGCGGTCTTGGCGGAAATGCAGGTCTCTCTCCTCCTCCTTCACGTGGAGGTTGGTTCACTCTGTCATATCCGGGTTGACGATTTTCAGGTCTTTGC
>DYOT01000103.1 GCA_020720345.1 Candidatus Caenarcanum sp. | reverse complement strand
GGTTCTTTAAATACTGCCGCTTTCACTGGGTTTGCGTAATATAGGAATTATAAACTGTTTTCGAGGCGTCAATTATAAACTGCTTTGCCGTAAAAGAATTCCACGGACGCTCCACCATTATTACTATTATGTATTTTCTGCCGTTAGGAAGTTCTACTGTTCCTGCATCTCCAAGCATTGTACCTATATCACCTGTTTTATGAATAAAGCTCACGTTATCAGGAAGCCCTGCCTGAATTAAAAATCTGTTTCTGACGTGGCTCATTACATTAATAATTTCTGCACGGCTCTTTATGGAGAGGATATCTGCATTTTCGATATTGTACAGCATAGTTCCCATTTCTTTTGGGGTTGAAATATTTGTTCCATTAAGATCAGGAAGCCAGTTTGAAAGACTTGTTGATTTCAGCCCCCATCTTTTTATTTCTCGATTAAGCTCATTCATTCCGCCAATTGAGGATAAAATCATATTAGTAGCTGTATTGTCGCTTTCCTGAATCATTAAATTCAACAGTTGTTTGTATGTCAGCATTTTGCCGGGTTTAGAATACTGTAAATAGCCGGAACCTTCAGCTAATTGATAATTTTCAAGGCTTATCTTCTTATCAAGACTTATTAAACCTTTTTCAGCCCTCATAAATAACTGATACATTATAGGGATTTTTATTATACTGGCAGTTGCAAAGGATTCGTCTCCATTAATATCAACATATTTGCCTGTATTGAAATCCCATATAAAAATACCCGTTTTTAGTTGAGGATATTGAGCAGCAAGATTTTTAAGCCTGTAAGTAAGCCCATACATTTTTTCGGTAAGTACGGGTGATTTCATTAAAGGATTCTCAGTGTTTACATCATCAAGAAGTTTTGTGTCAATAAAATCCCCACCATTTGCAAGTGCATATTCAGCCTGATTCATAAAAGAAATATTTGTTGGGGCTTTAATATTCTGATTTTTAAGTTTATTCAAAAAAAGCGTATCAAAATTATCAATAAATATTTTAAATATGATTAGGCAGAATAAAAAAGCAAATAAAGCATAATAATTTAATTTTTCGCTCTGATGTTTTCTTATATTTTTTCTCATTTCTCTTCTCTGTACAGAAGTTCTATAATAATTATTATTTATTATAGCCTGTTTTTCAGGAATGAAGGATGAGCGTTGCGGAGAAAGCTCATTACTTACATTTTTTCTTTCATTAGATGTATATAAACTCAAACCCAACACTCCTGTTTCGCCTATTCCCCAAAAAAATAAATATAGTAAGATAATACTACAATTTTAAAAATTTAGACAAAACTAAACATTTCTTAAAATTTCCAGTCTTTTTTATATCTTTAATTAGAATAAAATAAGGTACAATTATGTAATAAGAAAACTGTGAAAAACAAAATGAGCAATCACGACGATACAGCAGATAAATTAAAAGCCATAAAAGACAGGGCGCTTGACATAATAAGCAATGCAGAAACCTGGCAATATAAGGGAACAGTTTCAAAACTTCTCGGGTTAACAGTTGAAGCGAAACTTCCCGGGCTTAAAATAGGTGATTTATGCTATATAGAAACTGTTGACGGTAGTAGAAAACCGGCTGAAGTTGTGGCATTTAAAGGTGAAGTGGCACAAATGCTGCTTTTATACGACGGAGCAGGCATTGCTCAGGGAAGTATGGTCATTTCAACAGGAAAACCAATTAAAGTGCCTGTGGGCGATTTTTTGCTCGGCAGATTAATAGATCCGCTTGGACTTCCACTTGATGGAAAACCTCTAAATACGTCCAATGCAAAATTTGTTTCTGTGGAAAATTCACCCCCTGATGCTTTTACACGCCCAATAATAAAAACAAAATTTTTTACAGGGATAAGAACTATAGACTCAATGCTAACACTTGGTGCGGGTCAGAGAATGGGGCTTTTTGCCGGAAGCGGAGTAGGAAAAAGCACGCTGCTCGGAATGATGGCAAGAAATTCCGAAGCTGATGTTAATGTTTTGGCACTTATCGGTGAGCGGGGAAGAGAAGTTAAGGAATTTATAGAAAATTCTCTTGGACCTGAAGGAATGAGGAAATCGGTGCTTGTCTGCTCAACCGGTGACCAGCCTCCCCTTATAAGACTAAAAGCTCTTCAGACAGCTACTGCTGTTTGTGAGCATTTTAGGGATGAAGGGAAAAAAGTTTTTCTGATGACTGATACTGTAACAAGATGTGCTATGGCAGGAAGAGAAGTTGGTCTTTCCATTGGAGAACCACCCACGATGAAAGGTTATCCTCCTTCAATATTTTCATGGCTGCAAAAAGTCCTTGAAAGAACAGGTGCAAGCCCTAAAGGCTCAATAACAGCACTTTATACCGTACTTATGGAAGGTGATGATATTAATGATCCTGTAGTTGATACGGTAAGGGGCATTGTGGACGGACATATATTTCTTTCCCGAAAAGTTGCGGAAATGAACCATTATCCGGCTATTGATGTTTTAGGAAGTATTAGCAGGCTTTTTCCGGAAATATGCGATCAGGAGCACATGGATGCAGCGGCAAAGATGCGCAAAATGCTTGCTATGTATCGTGAAAACAAAGATTTAATTGATGTAGGTATGTATCAACAAGGTGCTAATCCTAAGCTTGATCTTGCTATCCAGATGATGCCCAAAATAAATGCTTTTTTACAGCAAAGAATTTCTGATTCTGTCAATATGGACAGTACTTTAAGTACTTTAAAACAAATGATGGCAGGAATTGATATATAAAAAACTGTCCTGACTGTACTAGGGGGGATATTTCCCTTTTTGATGCTGCATTAAACAGTCCCAATCAGTACATTTTTCAAAAGATTTTCCGGGCTTACCGAACATAAGCCTCATCAGCAAAAATCTTTCGTTCATTAATTCACTTAAGCTTCCTCCTATACAGTCATATCTGTTAACAGTCCTGTCTGTATCGTTAAGAAGTTTATTAATAGAATAATTCAACTCCCCGCTGTTAAGATTTTTCATGAAACAATCAGTTCCGTAAAAAGTATTAACAATACTCTCCTGAAATTGCTGATTTCCTGTAACCTTATCCACATCAGAAACTATTTTGCTAACATCCGGCACTATCTTATCTATATCAGACATTGCTTTATCAAGCTTTTGTGAACTGCTCAAAAAATTAGTTACGGTTGAATTTATATTTTTATTAAGTTCAGGAGAAGAAGAAATATTTTTTATTGAGTCGGTTGTAATATTCAGATTGCTTGCACTTGAAGCCCCTTCGTTAATAAGTTTTCTTATATCACTGCGGTTAGATCTTAGTATATCTTCAATAATAGTCATCACTCTATCCGTTTTTTTAATGACTGTAGCAATATGATTGGCGTTCTGTTTGATTTCCGCCAATACTTCGTTTATTTGACCCCTGCTTATAAAATTATTGATGCCTTTAACTATGTATTCAATATTGGAAAGTTTTCCTTCAATTACATCGCGATTTTCCAATATTTCAGAAGATGGGACTTCAGGATAAACTATATCTACATATTTTTGTCCGGTAAGCCCTTGCGTTTTAATCACCGCATAGACGTTTTTAGGCAAATTCATACATTTTTTATAGATGGAAATTCTGACCAGCGTATATCTGAAATCTTTAGAAAAGTCTATATTAGTGGCTTTTCCAATGTCAACCCCCTGATAGTAAGTGGGCATGCCTGTAGAAATAGGTCCACACTCTTTAAATTTAGCAATAATAACCTTATCTGGCAAAAATGCAAAATATCTGAGCCATAAAATTGAGAATATCAATAATGCGACGGTAAAAATTATAAATATTCCGGCTTTAAACAAGATTTTTTCATGATCTGCTTTACTTTTCACAATTAATTTTCTCCATTTTTAAAATAATCCTCAATAGAGCATCTTTCCCTAAAACATTTTGGATAAGGAGAATTATCGGTCATAAATTTTTCTATTGTGCCTTCCCACTTGATATTCCCATCATAAAGAATAAGTACCCTGTCAGAGACCTTTTCTATTGTATTAAGGTCATGTGTTACAACTATTGACGTAAAGCCTATTTTATCCCGAAGCCTGAGCATATCGTCTTCAAGCTTGGAAGCTGTACCCGGATCAAGCCCTGTACTGGGCTCGTCATACATTATTATTTCAGGATAAAGTACAAGCGCTCTTGCTATGCTTATTCGCTTCTGCATTCCTCCTGACAGCTCATCAGGATACATGTTTTCCGTATGTAAAAGCGAAACTGTTTCCAGAGATTCCTTAACTCTTTTATTTATTTCCACGCGGCTTAAATTTGTTGTTTCTTTTAAAGCTAAAGCAAGATTTTCATGAACAGTTATAGAATTAAAGAGGGCATTTTTTTGAAAAGCCATGCCAAGTCTTTCAGCTTTGACAATTATTTCTCCCGAATCCGCATAAATAATTCCGCTTATCAGTCTTAAAATTGTGCTTTTTCCAGAGCCTGAAGGACCTGCTATGGTAACAATTTCTTTCGGGTAAATATCAAATGTCAGGTCTTTTAATATCCGGGTACTATTTTTAAAAGAAACGCAGACATTTCTGAAACTTACTATGGGTTCTTTTTTTTCAGTATTTTTCATATTAAATCCTGTAAAAAATAGAAGTAATAATATAGTTGAAAATAAAAATAAAAATTATACTCCAGACTACAGTTTTTGTAGTGGCGTTTCCAACCGCTTCAGCCCCTCCTTCTACCTGAAGCCCTGACGTGGTTGCAATAATTGATATTGAAATTCCGAAGATTACGGACTTTAAAAGCATTATGAAAACATCCTGCGTGCTGTTAAAAACTCTTACACCGGCAAGATAAACTTCATAGCTAAGATTTACAGCATATTTCACAAGAAACATTCCTGAAAAAATTATTAACAAGGCTGCTACAACTGTTAAAAGAGGGGTAATTATTGCTGAAGCTATTAATCTTGGGACTATTAAAAACTTTACAGGGTCTATTCCCAGCACAATAAGTGCATCAATTTGCTCAGATGATTTCATGCTGCCTATTTCTGCTGAAATAGCAGAACCGACACGGGCAGATACCACAATAGCAGAAATAACAGGGGCAAGCTCTCTTATTGCAGCAGTTGAAACCAGCGCTCCTATATAGGATTCTGCACCTAGAAGCAATAATTGTTTTGCAAGCTGTACAGACATTG
>DYOT01000327.1 GCA_020720345.1 Candidatus Caenarcanum sp. | reverse complement strand
GATCCACGGGCAAAAAGTGTAGCCTTTTATATAGCAAGCCATGTTTATAGCACTGCTTGTTCCCATGCAGCATATAGAGTCAATCTTGGTTTTAATATTTTTGTTGTCGGAATTATAAAATGACGTTGCATATTCAGCCATTAAAAACTTTTCAGGATTGCTGTTATCTTGAGGATATAAGTTAAGGTAATAACTCAAGTCGTATGATATGTTTTCAATATCGCAGTCCGCAGGATCTTTCTGGCACGTGGTTACAAAATATTTGCAGGCTGCTTCTCCGCCTTTATCGCAGGCATCTTTTATTATGTGCAGCGCAACAGTTTTTTGCAGCGCATTTTTTCCGAATTTTGCGTAACGATGAAGGCTGTCTATTATTTTGTCCTGATTATATTGAGCTTTTTGTATTGCCTTTTGGCAGTCAGCTGAACTTACATCATCTGATGTTGCGTTAGTTACACATTTTGCGGCGTATAACTCATTATCCTTCGATTGAATTTTAGCTGTAAGTATGGGAATTGTTACAGCGCTAACAACACCAATGATTACTAAAACAATTATCATCTCACTTAATGTAAAGCCTTTTTTATTCATTTTATTATTTAACCTCTATTATCTTAAAATCCGCTTTGCTATAGAACAAATAACTATACTGGAATGAGTTTAATTTTCTGAAAACACACTCCCGCTTCGCCTATACCGCTCAAGGCGTTTGCAGATAAAATCCGAAATTTAATTTAAGAGCGGTATAGGTATAATTATATTTTTTATACCCTAAAATGTACTCATTTAAACATTTGAATTTTGGCATTGCCGTTGCGTCGTTCTTTTCAGGGTAAAGCAAAAGTCATTATTGTCATTGCGAGGAGAGGCTTTAGCCTCGACGTGGCAATCCAAAAAAGATAAGAATTAAATGTTTTTAAAGTGGCTTTAACAAGAAAATCGGTCATTTTTGGATTGCTTCGTCGGCACTTCGTGCCTCCTCGCAATGACAGCGCAATAATTACAGCTTATTTTCCTTTAC
>DYOT01000102.1 GCA_020720345.1 Candidatus Caenarcanum sp. | reverse complement strand
ACTAAATGTCAGGAAAAGAAGGAGGTGCTGGCTTTAAGGAAAATCCGGCTTTGCCGGTTTTCCGAAAACCAAACTCATTTTAGTATAACAGGCTAAATTGCTTAATTCACTTTTAATATCAATCTGTTTAACGTCTTCAATATCCTTATAAAAATTCCTGCCTACTTTACTAAACATTTCAGTGCTAGAACTTACAAAAAATTCCTTTTTGCCTTTTTGAAGCGGAATAGAAGAGCTGTTCAATAAATCAAGAGCGATTAAATCTTCCGCAACTTTTAGCGTTAGATGCTCGCCAGGGTCTACAAGTAAATCATCTCTGACGGTAATAGAATTTATAATTTCGCTTAAATAAGGATAATGAGTGCATCCAAGAATTATTTTTTCAACTTTTTCTTCTATAAAAGGCATTATATATCTAATAACAAGATCTTTTGCCTCGTAAGTTTGGATTTTGTTATTTTCAACAATTTCAACAAGCCCCGGACAAGCTGTTTCAATGACTTCAATATCTGAACTAAATTTATTGATAGCTTTGCTGTAAGCTTTTGAGTTTACAGTTGCTGTTGTTGCAATTACTCCAACTTTTTTGATATCGGAATATGCTATATATTCTGCTGTTGGCTGTATTAATCCAAAAATAGGGAAATCATAATTATTTTTAATTTCTTCCAGAACAACTGCAGAACTTGTATTACACGCCATAATTACTGCTTTTATATTTTTATATTTAAACCAGTCAAGGATTTCCACAACAATATCAAAAAGCTGCGCTCTTGTTTTTTCCCCATATGGAATTCTTGCAGTGTCTCCAAAGTAAATATAATTTTCATTTGGAAGTTCTTCCGCAAATCTTTTTAATACGGTAAGCCCGCCGACCCCTGAATCAAAAACGCCTATAGGTCTATCATTCATTAATAATTTTTCTCCATAGATAATGCTTATTTCAGCATCTTGCCAATTTATTATATTACAAAATTAATTAACTTAATCGCCGAGTTGTTTACAAGGCAATTTTTTGCATGTTTTGGTTTTATATATTCAGATGAAATTTTAATGGAAATAATAATGATTAAAAACTGTACAATACATAGAAATAATCCTGCATTTTCCGCAAATATTGAATTTTGCGAAGTAAATAAAATAGAAAAATGCCTGAAACAAGGTATTGAAGTATCAGGAGGACGAGATCCCTCATTCAGTATTGGAGAAGCGCAATTTGGCATAAGAATAGGAACAATGGGAATGCAAAATTGCAATGCCCTTGGCATAACAGGCAAAAAAACAGCAAATAATCTGGTTATGCATTTATGTTCTTGTTCTGAATGTTTTTTTAATGACCTTTCAGGAAATCTAATAAAGCTGGGAAAAAAAATTAGAGAAGCCAAAAAAGTGCTGTTAGCTGAAGGTGAAATCCCTGAAGGTTTAATTTTTGGAGGAAATTATTTTTGGAGTCACAGTAAAGACCTTACAGTAATTTTAAAATACTGTTTAGAAAAATATGGAATTAAACCTACTATTTTTACCGGAGCAATTGACAGCAAAAATGCTTTTTATAACGGTGAAGAAAATAAATGGCTTGTAAATGGGCAAGGTTTAAGGTCATTAAAAAAACAGGGAGTAATTGCCGATTTTAGTTATGTGCGGATATCTCCTGAGGATAGGGTTAAATTTTCTGACACTGACTGGATAAGCGGCAAAGATTGCAGCTTAAACAAGGGCGAACTCGGTTTAACGATAGAAGATGTTTTGAATGTATATGAAGTTGACCCTAAAAAACTCGAATTACTTTGACTTTAAGTAATTAATAATGCCGTCAGTAATGGCTTTTGCAGTTAAATTTATGCGATTTTCAGTTATAATATCGGCTCTTTCGGCATTATTGGACATATAACCGGTTTCTACAAGAATAGCAGGCACTTCTGTGTTTCTTATAACATAAAATCTTGCTGTCCTTATACCGTTATCTTTTGAATTAACGTAATTAATCAGCTTTGTATGTACAGATTTTGCCAGCTCTTTGCTTTGAGAGGTATAATAATATGTCTCTAAGCCAGTTAAATTTGGGCTTTCAGAAGAATTAACATGTATACTTACAAAGACATTCGGATTCTCAGCATTAGTAATGTCTGTTCTTTGTTTCAATGAAACATTTTCATCGGCTTCTCGTGTCATAACCACTTTGTAGCCGGCATCCTGCAAGTACTCTTTGACTTTATGAGCCATTTTGATAGTAATATCTTTTTCATAAATATCTGCCTTGACTGCCCCGGGTTCCTGTCCTCCATGCCCGGCATCAATGACAATTTTTCCTCTGGTTTTTGGCTTGCAAACTGCAACAGGAATTACATCTTTAAGTGCAATTTCAAGCATTCTTCCATCAAGGCTAAGTTTTGATTCAACTTTCGTGGTTTTATTTAACAAAAATGTCCATTTTGAACCATGTGCAAAATTTTCAAGATGCTCAAAATGAATTCCATGAAATTGTCCTGTATCTTCAAGATTAACAATAAGTTCTTTTGAAGGTCTTTTAAGATTAAAGAGTTCAAGTATCAATTTGTTTTCAGGGGAAGTAACACGTTTTATGTCATGAATAAAAGGTTTTTCCGCCGTTAACAACATATAAGTTGTTAACGAATCTTTTTTTATTATTTTTATGTCCTGAATTCGACCTTTTGAGTCGCTGTCAGGAAATTCTTCAAAACTTATTTCTTTTTCAGGAGAAATTATAAGCGATTGCATATCTGGAGAAATTAATGTCTTATATTTTTCAGGATCTTTAGTTTCTATCACAACCCTAACTGTGTTTGTGTCAAATTGTCCTAACCTGATCACATCACCGTTTTTAAGGCTTACAGGAATAAGCAAATCCTCAGAAGATACAATTCCGTCAGGGATATCAAAAACGAGCCTTCTCGGATTTTCAAGAAGAATAGGTTCTGTTATGGAAAGAATGCCTGTTCCTGATATAATCACACGATTTTCAGAATTCCTCACAACTTTTAGAACAATATTATGATCTATTCTATCCTGCAAACTTTTAAGTATGGATTCTTTGTCAGAAGGTGATAAATCCTGAGAAATTCCTGAATGATCGGCGTTTATCGTAATGGGTTCTATTCTATTTAAATCTTGCGAAATAGTTTCTTCATGAGGCTTAATATCTTCTCTGTCTTTGTATAATGGGTTTTCAGAAGCTCTTGCGGTTTTTAATTCATTTAAGCCAAGTAAAATAATATTTTTACTTCGGCTCACTTTGATTTTCTTGAGGCTATCAGCAGAATCAGCTGTTAAGACAAGTCTTACTATATCGGGATTTGTAGAAAATTGAGCAATCCTAAGGGTTTTAATACTTGTATTATTGATATTCAGACTTTTCTTTTGTCCTATAAGCATAGAATTACTTACATCTACAATAAGCCTGTCAGGGCTATTAAGCCTACTTATTTTAATTTCCGAATTTTGATTGCCTGAGCCTGTTATTGCAATAAGACTTCCGGATTTATCAGAAATTATATTTCTTATTATAAAACGGCTGTCTGCATTTGCACAGGTACAAATGCACAGATTTACAAACATGATGGCAAGAAATAACAGCCCTGTAAATCTCCCTTTCATAAAAATCCTTTTTTTAGTTAGTACACATTTTGGCAAAATAAATCTAACGAACTCTGCTTTGCAAAACAAATTCAAAAATAAATCTAAGTTAGGTGTAAACCAAAATAACTTGAAGCTATATTATCTAATATAACCCTAAATCCTGTTTTCGTCATGTGTTTTATATATGAAAGGTGGGGAGTAACTGCTTTCTAAAGTTTTTTGCTTTCAATATCCATCTGTATATATACAATTGTGTAAATTTTTTGTCAGATATCAATATTTACTTTGATAATTTAAAGCAACTTGTTTATAATGTTCTTGAAAATGCTTGAACTAATTAAAAAAGGAGTTTATAAAATGACAACAAAAAAGTTTTTATTCACATCTGAATCAGTAACAGAAGGGCATCCTGATAAGGTTTGCGATCAAATTTCCGATGCAATACTTGATGCTTTTCTTACAAAAGACTCCAAGTCCAGAGTTGCTGCCGAAACTTCGGTTACAACCGGCATGGTGCTTGTTGCAGGAGAGATTACTTCTGAATGTTATGTTGATATTCCTAAAGTTGTAAGAAGAACCATAGAACATATAGGCTATGTAGGCAAATCAGGCGGCGGTTTTGACGCTAATACATGCGCCGTTCTTACAAGTATTGATGAACAGTCTTCCGATATTGCAGGCGGAGTAAACCAGGCTCTTGAAACACGCAGCGAATGCGCCTGTAATTTAGGAGAGACAGAAGAGATTGGCGCCGGAGACCAGGGTATTATGTTCGGGTTTGCCTGTGATGAAACTCCTGAATTAATGCCTCTACCTATTAGCCTCGCTCATAGATTAGCTTTAAGACTTTCTCAGGTAAGAAAAGATAATACTGTCCCATACTTGAGACCTGACGGAAAAACACAGGTTACAGTTGAATACATTGATGGAATTCCCGTAAGAATCGATACAATAATCATTTCAACTCAGCATGACCCTATTATAAAAAATGAAACAGACAATGCTAAAATTCAAAAAATCATTGCTGAAGACCTTATAAAACATGTGGTTGAGCCTGTATTTAAAAACGATAAAATTAAACCTGATGAAACAACAAAATATCTTATGAACCCTTCGGGCAAATTTGTAATAGGTGGTCCTCAGGGCGATGCAGGCTTAACAGGACGTAAAATAATTGTTGACACATACGGCGGATACTCTCGTCATGGCGGCGGAGCTTTCAGCGGGAAAGATCCCACAAAAGTCGACAGAAGCGCAGCTTACGCAGCAAGATATGTTGCTAAAAACGTTGTTGCTGCAAACCTGGCAAAAAAATGTGAAATCCAGCTTGCATACGCAATAGGGGTTGCTCATCCTGTATCTATTTTTGTTGATACTTTCGGCACAGGCATAATAAGCGATGATGAAATTTCAGAAATAATCAGCCAGAACTTCGACTTAAGACCGGCGGCAATAATTGGATTGTTTGATTTAAGAAATCTTCCTGCTAAAAATGGCGGCGATTTCTACAGATTAACTGCTGCTTACGGTCACTTTGGAAGAACAGACATTGAACTTCCATGGGAAAAGCTTGATAAAATTGAAGACTTAAAAAAAGCAGCCTGTTTAGATTGTAGCTGTGGCTGTTCAGCTTAA
>DYOT01000101.1 GCA_020720345.1 Candidatus Caenarcanum sp. | reverse complement strand
TTGTTTTAAAATTTGTAAGTATGTAAGAGCCTGTCTGGTTAAAACATAAAATTAGCTAGAAATGCTTTAAGCAGAAGGCTCGCTTAAGGACTGCGGTTAAAGCTGAAAGATCGGGCTTTGCCCGTCTTGCAGGCTTTAACAAGACAGCTTCTAACAATTTAACACTAAAAAGAGAGGTTTGCATTTGCAAACCTCTCTTTTATTTAATACGATTTAATTATGAATAAAGCGGGTATAAAGCTCCTTCATTTTGAGGTAAAACACCTTCATGGATTTCTGTATAGACTCTGTAATCTATAACAGGGAAGGCATTGTTAACTGATTCGACTGATTCAAGATAACCTTCATCAATAGAATTGTTCTCAATCATTGAAGCAAGTTTTTCAAAGTTTTCCTGATGTTTTCTGAATCTTTCAACAGCATAATCTCTAGCCTGCCATGTTGTAATAAGGAAAGGCCAATCACTGCTCTGCATAAGCAGATTTTCTCTAGCGAGCTGATTAAGCGCTCTGTGAAGAACTTTATCTTCAGGAATTGTTGGATATTTTCCGACAATATTGGAAATTCTTTTTTCAGCAGAGTGGATAATAGGCCACATCCATTCTGTTTGATGATTTTGCCATACCCAGAAATGTCCACCCTGTCCCCATGAGCTTTCGGGGAGAGAAACTGCCGTTGTTGGCGGGTTTTCATCAAGGTATTCACTTGCTGTCTGTCTTTTTATTGTTTTATCGAGTTTCATAATTACTTGTTTTATGAACTCAACACCTTCAAACCACCAGTGACCAAATAATTCTGCATCAAAGGAAACCATTACGAGTCCTTCTTTTCCGGTAGCTTTTTTATGGTCATTTAATCTGTGATAAAGAACGTTTACATAATGATCAGAGTTTTCATTAATTTTTGACATTGCCAGAACCGGATCATAAAGCATTTTATCGCCAAGATCAGTTGTTGGGCTGGTCAATCTCCAATAATGCATTCCTGAATTGTCATCTTTTTTATGGAATTCTCTATAGCAGCCGTCGCCGGGATAACCGTCAGCAGCTGACCATACTTGATAACCTGCTTCGTGGTTTCTTCCCATAACTGCAACCTGTGCTTCAGGCAGCCAATAAGCTTCATATGTACTTAACCCTGTTGATGGTCTTGCAGGAAGAGGAATATATTCAATATTTCCGTATATACCTATTGACCTTCTGCTTCCGACGGAAACACCGCCTTCCAGCTGGTGGGATTCTACAAAGAAATACTCTATATCATTGTTTTGAAGGAATACTTCAATAGCTGGTCTGTGATATTTTTTTCCTTCTGGAGAAGTTGCTTCGTATCCTGGTCTATAAGCACACTCAGGAAGCCATGCTCCTCTTGCTTTTTTTCCGAAAAGTCTTTTGTAAGATTCAGCACCAACCTTGAATTGTGCGTTTAAGTTGGTATCAGTAGCCAATAACGGCGAAAATCCGTGTGTTGCCGATGAAGTAGTAATTTCTATACAACCAAGATCCTGAAGTCTTTTAAATTCTGCAATTAAATCTCTGTTGTATTTATTCATGAAATTGTCTTTTATATTCGAGTACCAGCCATAATAAAATTTTGCAAGAAATTCAAGGTGTTGTGAATGAGCCACGCTGTCATTCGGATAACGTGTTAAATCTCCGGAAACCGCTTCAATTCTTGTGTTTAAATAGGTTTCAAACCCATATTTTAAGTGATCATCGTTAAGTTGTTCGGCTAATATTGGAGTTAGCCCTATGGTTAATTTTGCCTGAATGCCCTGCTCGTATAATTCGTTTATTGCGTTTAAAATAGGAATATACGTTTCAGCCATACATTCATAAAGGTTTTCTTCACCGAAAGGCCACATACCGGCTTTTCTATAATACGGTAAATGACTGTGAAGCATAAATACAAATGAACCTGTTGACATTTTGTCCTCCGATAGTAAAAGTTTTTTCTTTTGACTTCTTATTTGAAAAGAAGTTTCTATATAAATATTGCCCTGTACTTATAAAAAACTTTACTTAAAAATTTTATAATCTCTTCTTTTAAGTTGTTTTTTAAGGCATATAATTAAATAACCAAAAACATAATAAAAAAACAAGTATTTTAAAATTTTAGTTATAATTATTTTTAACTTTTATTAATTAATCATTTCTATTAAAATTGAAATTAAATAATTAATCACAATAAAAAAATGAATGAAATTATCAAAAAAATAAACAAAAAAATAATTATTTCCTGTCAATCGAGTTCTGGCGACCCAATTTATGAAGATAAGTGCATTTTAAGCATTATTAAATCAGTAGTGCAGGGTGGAGCAGCAGGTTTAAGGCTTGCAGGAGTTAAAGATATAAAGGAAACAAAAAAACTGTTTCCTTCTATTCCTGTAATAGGGATTACAAAGCCCGATCCCCTTCTTGATAACTGGAAAGAGATTGTTTATATTACGCCAACTTTTGAAGATGCAAAGAAAATTTCTGAGGCGGGGGCTGATATTATTGCAATAGACGGAACTTCCAGAAAAAGACCACAAGAAAATCTTGCCGGACTTATAGATAAAATACATAAAGAACTTAATAAGCCTGTTATGGTTGACTGTGCTACTGCGCAAGAAGGCATAATGTGTCGACTTATGGGCGCTGATATAATTTCTACTACCCTTTCAGGGTATACTCAGGAAACTCTGGATAAAAATAACGGAGAACCTGATTTCGAGCTTCTTGAAAGCCTGATAAAAAGCATTGACGCTCCTGTAATTTTAGAAGGAAGAGTATGGACTGTTGAACATGTTAGAAAAGCCTTTAAAATAGGGGCTTATTCTGTTGTAATCGGTTCTGCTGTAACAAGACCGCAGATTATTACAAAAAGATTCGTTGATGCATGTAAATAAGTAATAATTTAAGTATAATTTTTTATTGTAGTACAATTGTTATGCTGAAGTGCTAACGCACGTGGTTTAGTAATCGATTCATTTAACGTTACTTATCTGGCAGCAAAGCTGCTTTCAGCATTTTTCAAACGTTGGATAGACCCTGAAACATCTTGGTTGCTCGCTC
This sequence comes from Candidatus Caenarcanum sp., assembly GCA_020720345.1. Taxonomy (GTDB): domain Bacteria; phylum Cyanobacteriota; class Vampirovibrionia; order Gastranaerophilales; family UBA9971; genus DYOT01. The sequence goes on along the minus strand of DYOT01000101.1, from coordinate 2,198 downwards.
GTAACGGGCGACGAACTGGCAAAGCCAGATTCTCTGCCCTCAGCTCGCAATCCGCAAGTTCAGGGTGACAACAAGAGGAATAACTGAATGTCTGAAAACAATAGAATCGCTCTTGGAATTGATATAGGCGGAACAAAAATAAGCATGGCATGCGTTCAGAATGGTGAAATTATCAGCCAAATTCTGACTTATAATACACCTAAATCCGCAAAAGGGATTTTAGAAACAGTTTTAAACGGAACAGAAGCACTGGTCTCTGAATTTGCGCCAACCTCAATCGGAATAGCCACGGCAGGAGCTGTAAATAGGGAAAACACAAAAGTTATAAGTTCTACAGGAAACCTCCCAAATGGATATTCGGATATTAATTTAAAAGAAGAAATAGAAAAAAAATTTAATACAAAAACGCTTCTGGAAAATGATGCCAATGCGGCAGCTTATGCGGAATTCAAAGTAGGAGCCGCAAAGGGGCAAATGAATACAATCACAATAACTCTCGGTACTGGAGTAGGGGGAGGCATTATTGTGGACGGAAAACTCCTCAGGGGTAAATCTGGAGCGGCAGCAGAAGTTGGACACATACCTCTTTCATGGGAAAAGAAAAGACAATGTACATGCGGTGATTGGGATTGCTGGGAAGCTTACGCTTCAGGCACAGGTTACGCAATTACAGCAAGAGAAATGGCTTCTAAAATTCCTCTTGAATATAGGTCGGAATTCTTAAAAGACAAAAATGTAGACAAATTAACCACCCACGATATTATTTCTGGCATTAAGCAAGGAGATGAATTTTGTATAAAGATTCATGAAGCATGGCTTGAATTTGTTTTAATGGGATTAATCAGCTTAACCAATGTTTTTGACCCTGAAAGCATAGTTTTAAGCGGTGGCATGGCAAAATTCATTGATTTTGACGACTTAAACAAAAAACTTGATAAAAGATGCAATATTACAAAGACAAGAATAATGAATGCCAGCGCAGGAAATAATGCCGGTATTATAGGCGCTGCAATGCTTGCTATTGAAAAGTTTAGTGAATCGTAGCAGTTAAAAATTGTAAAAACTTATAAACTTCTTCATAATTTTCTGAACTATAAACAACAGAGGTGTCTGAAATTCTTTTTAGTGCCGGAAGCAGTTCAGCAATATCAGCCATATTCCTGTTAATAAATTCTATTTCAAGCTTATAAGGAGGATTTTGTGTATACAAAATCAAACTATCTCTATTATTAGACAGCTCTAAAGTTTTATTCCTCAGATCTTCAAATAAATCATCTTCCGGTCGGCAAATTGCAGCTGTTGTGGAAATTGCTTTTTTAACACAGACAATAGTGACATTTTTAAGGACGTCTTTCGCCTGTTCGCAAGTAACATAATCACCTGTAACCATAGCTACAGGTACTTTTTTAATCCCTGCATAAAGAGCATTAAGTTCAATTTCTCCAACAGAAACTTCATTAAGCTTAATATTTTTGTAAATATGTGAGAATGTATGGGCTAAAACTCCTTTTTCAGAGCCTGCTCTGGCATGATAGCCGGTAAAAATTACATAATCATAGCTTTCGTCAAGCCCTGCAAGCATGGAAATGGGCTTGGGCTTGCCTGTAATCAATTCAATTTTAGGATTTAAGTCTGAAAGAACAAGATTATCCATTCTTCCATGTGCGTCATTTAATGTTATATGAGTTATACCAGCTTCCAAAAGTGCTTTAATAATACAATTAAGTTCTTTATGTTGCTGTTTGCGGGTGTATTTATACCCTTCATCTGACGTTTCAATTTGGTGCGGATAAACTACCCCATTAACACCTTCCAGATCCGCTGAAATATATATTTTAGACATCTATAAAAATCTTTCTTCCGACAATATTCTGTTTTCCGTTGTAATACCCTGCGAAATAGCCTCCCTGTACCGGATTATTTCTGCCGTAAAATTCTTGTCTCTTATTCTGTACAGTAATAAATGGCGTGGCGAAGGGATTTTCACTGATTGCAGGTTTTGGATTGAACCTGACAGGCTGGGTATTTTGAGCAAACATCGGTTGAAAGGCTTTATTTATAACATTAACCATATTGCTAAACATTATACTTCTCCAATTATTCCTACAGGTAGACCAAATGAGTATAAAAACATTTTAACTATAAAATACAAAAAGTCATTTTTTACTTTGCCCGACTTAAATTAGTTTTCTGGTTTA
>DYOT01000326.1 GCA_020720345.1 Candidatus Caenarcanum sp. | reverse complement strand
AGCTTTTGCATCACCTGCTTCGCGGGCAAAGCCGGATTTTCCTTAAAGCCAGCACCTCCTTCTTTTCCTGACATTTAGTCAGAAAAAGTGGAGTCCTTTGCTTCGCATACTGCCTTTATAAAATTTAAGAAAAATCCGAAATTTAATTTTGAGGCAGTATATTAAGTATATTATACTCTACAAAATACGGGTTTAAATCGTAAAAATAATTTGCTATAATAATTATATACCATAAAGTTATGCGCTCTGAATTCCAAAATCAATCTAAAAATTGCGATATAAGTAAGGAATACAATTTAATAAGTTCAAGAAGAGCATCAGAGGGCATGGAAACTATGATTATTGAATTCAGAATGAATGAAAACAGCACAGAGGCAGCGTGGCTAAAAACTCTTTATGATCTGGTAGAAGAATTGAATTGCAAATGCAACACCTACCTTGAAGAGACCCACAACAAAAGTTTTAAAAATTATGTAAGAACCAGAGTTATTGAAGTTTTTGGTTCAGCAACAATGATTGGCTGGCTAAAATTACGTATGGAAAGATATAACCACTTTATCAACGCTTACAGCAAGCCTGAAGTTAAAATCATCTCGGAAACAGAAGGAGAACCTTCCTAGGCAGCCATTTTTATTTTCGGATTGTCTGTTTTGAAAAGGTCATCATCTGCAAGACAGATATCAAAAATAATGTTTAAACGTGTCTGAAATATTATCTGCGAAACATAAGACTGAAGATTATATAGTCTTATGCTTATCTCATGATAAAAAGAAAACTTATAAAGCCCTAAAAGCATACTTAGCCCTGTGTCATTTATTTTTGAAATTTGCCCCATATTTAAAAGAAAAGTTTTAGAACCTTCATCTATCAATTTTTCCATTAAAGCTTTAAGCTTTTCTATATTTTCTTTTTCAAACACGTCTTTTGGTAAATCAATAACGCAATAATCATCAAATTTTGTAAAAGACCACTTCTTCATACCAAAAAAATCCTTTTCTCCCAAAATATTCCCCAGATACTTTCATTAAC
>DYOT01000325.1 GCA_020720345.1 Candidatus Caenarcanum sp. | reverse complement strand
TTGAAGTAAAAATCCGCTCTACAGGAGATATGCTTATAGTTCCAAAAGACAAAGCTGTTTCTAAAGTTATTGAAATTATTCAGCAAGCTTTATGAAGAAGCCAGTCCTTTATCTATAAGATCATCTATAAGTTTGCTGATGCTTTTTCTTTCGGCGACTGCTTTTTTTGCAATTCTGTAGTGCCTTCCAGAGGTCGTTCTGTATGCAATTCTGCCTTTATATTCTTCCGGCTTCGGCGGCTCTGGAATTTCTTCATTATCCTCCAACATGGAAGAAATATAACTTTTTAAGGCATCTTTTATCATATAAGATGCTTCTTCTATTGTTTTTCCATGAGACATACAGCCTTTAAGTTCTGCGATAGAAACTACATAAATCTGGTCTTCATCGTCCCATTCAAGTTTATATGTCCAATGAAGATTTAAATAATAATTTAAATCTTTTTGTCCTTCGATTTTTGTCATTGTCCTGTCCTAAGCGTCTAAATCATCTATAATAGCTTGTAATTGCCTGATAAGGTATTTTTGAATTTCTTTTTGATTTAAAACAAGTGTTATTCTACTTTGTCCTTTTTTGTAAGTTATATGTGAAGTTCCGGAGTTTTGTTTTTGCGGGGTATAACCAAGATTAGTAAGAATTTTTATAGCCTCATCAGTTGATATTGTTTTTCCTTCAAGAATTTTACTGATTAGTTTGTCAAATTGTGTCATGGCAAAAGTTCCTTTTTTGACAATTTAATATTAAATTTAGTTCCTAACCTAACTTTTGCATTAGCTTATAAGAAGCTTTTGACTAGTACATGATATCAAATTTTGACAGCGATGTCAATATGTGATATCATTATAATTTAGAAGCTGTCTTGTGAAAGCCTGCATCGCCTTGCCAGGCAAGCCGCTTCAGCTTTAACCGCAGTCCTTAAGCGAGCCTTTAAATTAAAGTTTTTCAGGCTGATTTTATGTTTTAAACAGACAGGCTCTTAAGCTGAAGCTGTTTCTGATTCTTTTGGAGCACTATTTCCTAGTGAATCTTCT
>DYOT01000100.1 GCA_020720345.1 Candidatus Caenarcanum sp. | reverse complement strand
TACATAAAGGAAAACCGTATCTTTGCGATTATCAATGCGCAAGGAAGAAATCAGGAAAAGGCAGGCTTTTCAAAGCTGAATTTGATTTAAGTAAATGCACTCCTAAACCTTAACCATGCCGACAGAGCGTGCACTCACGTTAGAAGGGACTTCATTATAAGACATGACGCTAATCTGCGGGAAAGTCCTTTCTATTAGCTTCCTGAAAGCCATACGTATCGGAGAGCTGCATAGAATTATCGGCTGATTGCCCGTAGATTTTAGAGCATTTTCAATTTCTGAATTCAGGCTGCTTATTAATCCCCTTGTGAAGGTAGGGTCAAGACTTAAACTCTGTCCGTCAGGGCTTATTCCCGATGCAATTGCGTTTTCTATATCAGGTGAAATTGTTACCGCAAGTAACTCGCCCGAATCGCTAAGATTTTGCTTACAAATATTTCGAGATAGCGATAATCTGCACTGCTCGGTAAGAAAATCGGGATTTTTATTTATTCTGTGATAAGTGCTTATTGTTTCAAGAATTGCCTGTAAGTCTCTTACAGAGACTTTTTCCCTCAGCAAATTCTGCATGACCATATGCACTTCAGCTGTAGTAATGCTGTTGTCCTTAAATATTTCTTCAACAAAAGGTTCTGACAGTTTTTTCAGGTTGTCAACAAGAGACTGAACATCAGGTCGTGTTAAAATTTCAGCGGAGTTTTTCTTAATAACTTCTGTAAGGTGTGTGGAAATTACGGCAGATGCGCTTACAACTGTAAAACCTTCTGTTTCAGCGAATTCTTTGTCCTTTTCCTGTATCCATAACGCAGGTAATCCAAAAGCCGGCTCAACCGCGCTTATTCCTGATAAACCCTGATTGTCCTGTCCTACTCCTGCGTTCATTGCAAGAAACCTTTCAGCGTGGACTTCACCGGATTCTATTGGTGTTCCCCTTAATTTTATCTGGTAATTGTTTGCAGGGAGCTGTAAATTATCTCTTACCCTTATTGATGGAAGAACAATTCCCAGATCAATAGCAGTTTGCCGCCTTATCTGAGCAATTCTTTCCAATAAATCCCCCCCCTGTTCTATATCAAGAAGAGGTACAAGCCTGTATCCTATTTCTATTTCTATTGGTTCTATGCTTAATAATTCCAACACACTTTCTTTTGAAGCTTTTTTCTTTGTTTTTTTCGCCTGTAATGATTCTTCTTCTTTTACTTTTATTTCGTCGTTCTGTTTTTTATCAAGTTCTTTGATTTTTTTAAAACTCATAAATCCTAAAATAGCGCCCATTATTATGAAGGGGATTTTAGGAAGACCTGGAATACTAGCCAGAACAATAAGAAGCCCTGCGACAACACCAAGAACCTTAGGATTGCCGAACATTTCTTCTTCAATATCCTTGCCTAAACCTGTTTCTTTTCCGCTGGCTCTTGTTACAATCAAACCTGTTGCCGTGGAAATTATAAGAGCAGGAAGCTGTGTTACAAGACCATCTCCGACAGTTAATATTGTATAAGTTTGAGCAGCAACATCAAACGACATTTTATTCTGCACTATTCCTATAATAAAACCGCCGACAATGTTTACAACGGTTATAAGTATACCGGCAGTGGCATCACCTTTTACAAATTTGCTGGCACCGTCCATGGTTCCGTAAAAATCAGCTTCTCTTTCGATGTCTTTTCTTTTCTGTTTTGCCTCAGCTTCATTGATTAGTCCGGAATTAAGGTCAGCGTCAATACTAAGCTGTTTTCCAGGCATAGAGTCTAAAGTAAACCTTGCTGCAACTTCTGCCACTCTCCCTGCACCGGTTGTAATTACCATAAAGTTTATAACTACAAGAATTACGAAGATTACAACACCTACAACGTAATTCCCTCCTACTACAAAGTTTCCAAAAGCGGTGATAACTTCTCCTGCATCGCCATGAAGCAAAATTAATCTGGTCGCACTTACGTTTAACCCAAGCCTGAACAGAGTTGCCATAAGCAAAACCGTAGGAAATGAAGAATATTGAAGAGGCTCTGTGGTGTATAAACAAACCAGAAGTATTATTACCGAAAGTGAAATATTAAGGGTAATAAGTATATCGACCAAAATAGCAGGCAAAGGAATTATCATCATTCCAATAGTAACCACAAGAACTATTGCAAGGATAATGTCATTATTTTTCGATAATTCACTAAGTTTTAATTTTTCCATATGTAATTACCTTAATAACCCTTTGCTTTTGCCTGTCCTGTAAACATAAGCCAGTACCTCTGCAACAGCAACATAAAGTTCTGCCGGAATTAACCCATCCAATGGTACAATTTTATACAATGTCCTGGCAAGAGGTTTGTTTTCCACAATCGGAATATTATTATTTTCTGCGATTTCCCTTATTTTAAAAGCGACAAAATCCACACCCTTGGCAATAACTTGCGGAGCCGGTGCTTTTGAGGTGTCATATCTTAAAGCTACAGCATAATGAGTCGGGTTTGTAACTACAAAATCAGCAGAAGGAACAGAACTCATCATTCTTTGCATTGCAAACTGCATTTGTATACTTTTGATTTTTGCCTTAATTTTCGGATCCCCTTCCGAATTTTTATGTTCATCTTTTATTTCTTGTTTGGTCATTTTAAGTGATTTTTCAAATTCATAATCCTGATATTTCTTGTCTATCAAGCCAATGATAAAAAGAACTATGCAGATTTGAGTCAGTATTTCAAGTAAAACACTTGAAAGAACTTGCAAAGCTACTGAAATATCAGCCCCGAGAAGGCTAACAATTTCCATTTCCCTTTTTCTTATAACTGAATACCCTATTCCCGCAACGATTGAGGCTTTTATAACTGATTTTACTAATTCTACAAGGCTTTTCAGCTGAAAGAATTTTTTAAAGCCTTTTAGTATTGTTTCAAAACTCAATTTTGAAAAATCAGGCTTAAGAGGTTTTGTGGTAAATAAAGGTCCCACCTGCATATAATTTATAATTATGCCGGAAACCATTATAAAGAACATAATTGGTGCAACAATGCTTATCATCTGCCAAACATATTGGCTCATATATCCGATAAAATTTTCCTTGCTTACCAAGTGAGGAGTCAGGTGGGCAAAGGTATTCAGGGCTATACTTTTAAATCTGTCGTTCATGTACGCCATGGAATTAAATAAAACAAAAAAACCTATAGCCAGAGTAACAGCCATATTCAAATCCTGACTTTTAGAAATCTGCCCTTCCGATTTTGCTTTACTGCGTCGTCGGGGCGTCGCCTTTTCTGTACGTTCATCTGACATTAACTAAACATTCCATTTATATTTATTAGCAGGTTACCAAAAAGTTTTGAAATATAGATTGCTGTAGAAGGCAGCAACATTACCATAAGTGCAAGCCCTATATATATTTTGAGGGGCAATGCAATCATAAATACGTTCATTTGAGGCATGATTTTTGATATTATTCCCATCAATATGGTTACAATAAACAGCATTAAATAAATAGGGACTATTATGCTGAAAGCAAGAAGGAAAATCTGACTTGAAAAGTAAAGCAACTGCTCCGTTAGATGCTTTGAAAAAGCAAAAGTCATATCTATTGGGATTGAACTATAACTGTCATAAACCGTAGAAAATAAATATTGATGACCATTTATTGAAATAAAAACAAGACTTGCCATAAAAAGATAAAACTGTCCTACAATCGGAACGTTTTGATGTGTTACAGGATCAAGGGCAGTTGCAATTGCAAGCCCCATTTCAATGCTTAATAGCTGACCGGCGATTTCAACGGCAGTAAATATAAGAGAAATCGCAAAACCTATCAGTATTCCTATCGCAAGTTCTTTAAACAACAATATAGATAATGAAATTAAATCTTTTGGAGTGATTAAACTGCAATGCTGAACAATAAAAGGATACATAATAAATGCGCATACCGCTGCAAGAGCAATTTTTACCTGTGGAGGAATGGGGAATGTTGAAAATATAGGCGCGGTAATAAGCATCCCTGATATTCGCGAAAAAACCAGAATAAATACAATAATGCTGTCAATTGAAAAAAATAAGGAAAAATCGTGCATTAATTCCTCATCTTATATAAGTTGTAATATTTGCAAACAGGTCGTTAACTGACACTATGAAAATTTCTACCATCCATGGCGCAAGAAAAATAATAGTTAAAACACCTGCGAGTATTTTAGGCACAAAAGTAAGAGTTGCTTCCTGAATTTGAGTAACAGACTGAAAAACACCAATTACAAGACCGACCATCATACTTGTGATTAAAATAGGTCCTGATAATTTTAATATTAAAATTAAAGCTGACTGTAATATTGTTATAAATTCACTTTGAGACATTTTGCGGTTCCTTTTTTTATTTTATGAAAATCCGGTTACAAGAGCATTTGCTATTAAATGCCACCCGTCAACAAGTACAAATAGTATTATTTTAAAGGGCAGAGCTATCATAGTAGGAGGCAAAAACATCATGCCCATTGAAACAAGAATACTTGAAATTACTATATCTATTACCAGAAAAGGAATAAAAATCATGAAGCCTATTTCAAAAGCGACTTTAAGCTCACTTATCACAAAAGACGGCATTAAAACATAAGTGGGGATGTCCTTTATGGATGCAGGTTTGTTAATTTTGCTTAATTTAACAAACAGGGCAAGATCTGATTCACTAGTCTGCCTGTACATAAATTGCCTAAGCGGTTCTATTCCTATTTTTAATGCTGCTTCCTGAGTTATTTTCTGTTTCATATAGGGCTGAAAAGCTTTTTCATTGATTTCACCAATTGTAGGAGCCATTACAAAGAAAGTCAGCATAAGAGCTAACCCAACTATAACCTGACTTGGAGGAAGAGAGCCGACTCCTATTGCTTGCCTTGTAAGTGATAGAACAATTACAATTCTAGTAAAAGCTGTTGTCATAATAAATATACTTGGCGCAATAGTTAAGACAGTTAGCCAGATTAAAATTTGTAAGCCCTTACTGAATTCCTGAGTAGAATTGGCATTTTTAAAGCTTATGTTAATATCAGGGACTGCCATTTGCGCATTGGCTGCAAGAGCGCAAACCAGAAGCATTCCAAGTACAGCAAAAAATATAGTAAAAATTTTTGTATATTTTAATTTACCCAAACCGGATTTCCTCAACCTTGTATTTATATTGTTAAGCTTTATTAAGCTATTTTCATCGTTCCCGAGGTTAATTTATTGTCATTTTGTCCAATAAAATGTTATATTTTTTCGCAACAAATGGCAAAAACTTGTCAAAATCTTAACATTTGTCAATAGACTGGAACGAGTTTAAT
>DYOT01000099.1:2260-5328 GCA_020720345.1 Candidatus Caenarcanum sp. | reverse complement strand
CAACTTTATTCATTATAATATTTTTTTCAGTCCTTATATGTAACAAATTGTAACAGATTACGTGTGTTTTGAAAAGTCCAGATCAAAATTTTTTATTTTTGATCTTTGTAACTTTAGTAGGAAAAATTGTGAATATATATGATTAATTCGGTAAATAAAAGCTTATCTTTTGCATCCAGAATTGAGCTTATAAACTGTAATAAATATAGTCAGATTATTGAAAGACTGTATAAATATCCTGAAACAGAAATTATAAACATGAATGAAGTATCAGGGATTTGTAAAAATGGAGATACTTCTGCTATGAGTACTTGTACAGGCGGCGGAGTCAAAAATAATGATAATATTGTGCTTTTTCATCTTTCAAGAGATATCCATGTTGAAGGCAATAAAGCAGATATTGAGCAGAAAGTTAAGCATTTGCAGGAAAACGGGGCATTGAGCGGATTAATTGCAGGCGGTGAATTTTATGATATTTCACTTGATTGTTTAAATGCATTTAAATCTGTTTTAAAGAATTTTAAAATTAATATGTCCGTACTATGGGGGCATGAGCCTTATGGTCATTCAGGAACAAATGTAAGTTATGTAAGAGAAGATGATGCCTGGTATGTGAATACAACAAAAAACTTCTGGGGAAGGGATTCGCATATTAAAACATTAGCGGAGTTCAAGAAATTTTATAAATATATTTATATTTCAGAAGCTGATACACTGGTTTTAGATGGTAAAAATGTTTCAAGAGAAAAGGTTAACTCAATAGATAAGCCTTTTTGATAAATTTATAATAATATTAAATTATGAAAAAAATATCTTATATTTTCTCAATATTAATAACAAAAATGCTTGTGCGGCTGATTAAATTTTCAAAAAGCGGCGCAGGAACTAATTTGCCGGGGAAAATAGCAAGGAAAATTTCTCCTGACATACTTTCATATCTTGTAAAGCAGACAAAAAAAGAAATTCTGGTTGTAACAGGCACTAACGGAAAGACTACAACTTCGGGATTTATAGCCGGAATACTGGAAAATGATCGCAGAAAAACCGTTCACAACCGTCATGGCGCAAATATGCTTACCGGGCTGACTACAGCAGTGGTCAATGAAAGCAATATTTTAGGGGAATTAATTGCTGACAACTGCGTATTAGAAATTGACGAAGCTTATTTGCCAAAAGCAGTTGAAGAATTCACTCCTGATATCATTCTTGTTACCAATTTATTCAGGGATCAGCTTGACAGATATGGGGAATTAAACTCCACTGCAAAAAAAATAGAACTTGCAATCAATAATAGTTCTCAAAAAAAAATACCGAAAATTATCCTGAATGCCGATGACCCGCTGGTTTCGGCTTTAGGCGAAAATTATCCTGAAAACAGAGTATATTATGGTTTTAATGAGGTAAATTTTATTAATCAGGAAGAAAATATAGTTGGTTCTCAGGAAACAGCAAACTGTAAGTGTAAATCTAAATTTAATTATGAAAAACTTTTTTACGGACATATTGGTCATTTTTACTGCTCTTGTGGCAATAAAAGACCTGAGCCCAAAATTTCTGCGAATGTTGAAATTAACGTAAATTCGTCAAAACTCGTTATTAACCCCGATAATAATCAGGGATTTGAAATTAATATTAACATGCCGGGGCTTTATAACGCATATAATGCGCTATCTGCGATTACTATGGCTCTTGAATTGGGGATAAGCATTAATAATATTACGGAAGGGCTTAAAAATTATTCTACAGTTTTTGGTAGGGCTGAAAAATTAAAGCTGAATCACAAAGAAGTGCTTATCCAGCTTATAAAAAACCCTATAGGTGCGACAGAAGTACTTAGAACAGTTAAAGATGATATTAACGGAGTGCTTTTAATAATTATTAATGACAATTATGCTGATGGAAGAGATGTTTCCTGGTTGTGGGACGCAAATTTTGAACTTCTCGCAAGCTATAATAAGACGGTTATAGTTAGTGGCATAAGGGCGTCTGATATGGCAGTGAGATTAAAACACGCAGGAATAAAAGCAGAAAATATAATTATAATTGAAGATATTAGTAAAGCCCTGCAAAAATCATTATTAAATACAAAAGAATCTGAAAAACTCTATATTTTGCCGACTTACACAGCTTTATTGGCACTCCAGAAGATATTAAGGTCTTATTATTAAGATATGTTAAGTAAATATCTATTAATTATATAAAAAATAGCAATTTTTTATATATCGATGTTTTTATATATATACAAGGATAAAACAATCACACAACACAATCTAACTTCTTTCCCTTTCCTTTACCTTACCTTACACTACCTTACACCTTTTATTTTTTACCTTTAACTTATCACAAGGCACTGCTAGACATTTTGAAGGTATTCGACAGTTTTCACAAACTGTCTTTTTTATTGCGCAAAAGTGGAGTGTATGACCGAAGCGGGAAATAAAATTGAAATATCTGACTATTTAGGGTAAAATTACACAATGTAAAGATCATGAGAAAAAAGTTTACTTAACATTTCTTTAAATTTTAGCAGTTTACTGTCAACTTTTTTAAAAAAATGTTTTTAAGCATTTATAGGATGTAGGTTTATAAAATATAAATTACGCGGGGGTGTAAAAGATGAGTGATTTTGACAAAAACAATGAACAAAATTCTCTTTGGGCATCAGGAGTGAATAACATACGACAGGGATTCACCGGAAACCAAAAAGAAGAACCGGAAACAGAACAGGACACGCCTGTATCAGAAAAGGAAATTACAAGACAAAGTCTGGAAGACATGACTGCAATTGCAGGACGTTCTCAGGTGATGAAAACTAAAAAATCAGGGTTTGCCGCCAGCCAGAGTTTAAGAGATGAAAAAACAGGAATTTCAATTTCTCCTGAAGAATTTCAATCAGTTTCTAAAAGCATGGAACCATTCTTGAAAGCAAAGCCAGGCGCTGTGATGAGAGCAACTGCACTGGGTGATTTTGCTTTTGCGGGAGCCGTTAAAGAAAGTCTTACAGACCCGTACGCAAAAGCTGCTATAATTCAATTTGCGGCAGAAAAAGAATTTTCTGATTAAAAACT
>DYOT01000099.1:0-2160 GCA_020720345.1 Candidatus Caenarcanum sp. | reverse complement strand
TTTCTGATTAAAAACTCGACTTTTTTTCATGCTTATAGCATAATAAGTTTGGTATAGAAAAATATATTAGAAAGAGTATTTATGAACTATCAAAATTTTCAAGACCAGCAAATTCAGTGTTTAGATTGTGGTCAGTCCTTTGTTTTTAGTGCGGAAGATCAAGAATTTTATCAACAAAAAAGATATTCAGCGCCAAAAAGATGTTCTGTTTGCAGAGCAAATAGAAAAATGGGAGATTCCAGAGGCGGCGGTGGCGGCGGACGTTCACAGGGCGGCGGCTATAACAAACCTCAATTTCGCGTAATTTGTAGTGCATGTGGATGTGAAACAACTGTTCCTTTTGAGCCAAAAAATGACAGACCTGTTTATTGTTCCGATTGTTACAGAAACGGTTAGGAGATATATTGGCTAAAAATAATCAGAAAAAAGAAAAAGCTGAACGTAATAAAATTAACGCTAATAAATATCGCAAAAGAACCAGCAATAGCAGGTTCGGTAGACCAGGCGGTAATAGAAGTTATAATAGCAATACCACTAGTGCACCTAGTGCGGCAGGTGCAGCTGCAAATACTGCAACGACTCCTGTTGCAAGTGTGGCGAGTATAACTGCAAGCACGAGTATAGCTAAGTAATACTAGTGATAAGCTATGTCATATGATGACCTGCAAAATTTTATAAATGTTCTGAAAGAAAAAAAAGAGCTTATGGAAATTAATTTTCCAGTAAGCTCTTTTTTGGAAATTACTGAGATTACCGATAGGGCAAGCAAAAACAAAGGTCTTTCAAATAAAGCCCTTTTATTTAATAATGTTCAAGATTATGGCATGCCTGTTTTAACCAATGCTTTCGGCTCTTTCGAGAGAATGGCGCTTTCACTCGGAGTTAATAACCTGAAGCAAATTACTTCAAGAATAGAAGAATTAATAAAACCGGAAATACCGGACACTTTAATTGGCAAAGCTTCTTTAATGCCCAAACTCTTGGAAGTTAGCCAGTTTTTTCCGCAGATGATAAACAATGCTGTATGTCAGGAAGTCGTAATTACTGACCTGAATCAGCCAATACTTGATAAATTACCTATATTGCATTGCTGGCCTCAGGATGGAGGAGCTTTTATAACTCTTCCTCTTGTTATTACCAAGAATCCCCATACAGGAAACAGAAATATGGGGATGTACAGACTTCAGAAATTTGATAATACAACAACGGGCATGCATTGGCACAAGCACCATGACGGGGCTAAAAATTTCTATGAAGCTAAAAAACTGGGGAAACTTTTTGAGGTTGCTGTCGCTTTAGGTTGTGATCCTGCTATTACTTATGCAGCAACTGCTCCTGTTCCTTCGGGGATTGATGAGATGATTTTTGCAGGATTTTTAAGAAAAAAGCCCGTTAAACTGGTTAAATGTAAAACTGTCGACATAGAAGTACCTGCAGATGCGGAAATTGTTTTAGAAGGTTTTATTGATTTAGATGAAGAACGTATAGAAGGTCCTTTTGGGGATCATACAGGCTATTACAGCCTTGCGGACAGTTATCCGGTTTTTCATATTACCTGTATGACACATAGGAAAAATCCTGTTTATCCTGCAACTATAGTTGGCAGACCTCCTCAGGAAGACTGCTATATGGGAAAAGCCACAGAACAGATATTTTTACCTGTATTAAGGCAGATTTTGCCCGAAATTACCGACATGAATTTGCCTATTGAAGGAGTTTTTCATAACTGTGCGATTATTAGCATTGATAAACGATTTCCGGGGCATGCCAATAAAATTATTAATGCATTCTGGGGCTTGGGGCAGCTTATGTTTACTAAATTTGTAATAGTTGTTGATGCGGATGTGGATGTGCATAATATTTCAGAAGTCAGCTGGAAAATTTTTAATAATACAGATCCTTCACGAGACTGCATAATAACAAAAGGAGCTCTTGATGTGCTTGATCATTCCTGCGATTTGATTGGTTATGGCGGAAAAATGGGCATAGATGCCACCAAGAAATGGAAAGAAGAAGGCTTTAATCGTGAATGGCCTGATGAAATTATTATGTCTGAGGATATCAGGAAAAAAGTTGATGAAAAGCTGAAAAACTTTTATTAATAAATAAACATTGTAAAAGCGTTTTTAAGTTGTAAACTTTACTATGAATTAAATTATA
>DYOT01000324.1 GCA_020720345.1 Candidatus Caenarcanum sp. | reverse complement strand
TTTGTCGTAACTTTCCATGTGCCCCAAACGCCCATTGCCCATAAGTTTCAATGCCAGCATGGACAAACAGGCCTGCTCCGGGCCTATGGACGAGGACCCCGGCAGGCTGGATTTTTTCACAATGTCGATTATCCCCGATTCTATGATGTAAGGGATGAAGAAGAATATCCCGGCTGCGGGGGTGTCAACCTGGAATTTCTCCATTGTGTCGAAATCCAGGGTTTCTGATTTTTCGGGTATTGTTTTATTCTTGACCGTAAGACCCAGCTCTTTGTTCGTTCTTCTTTTAAGCTTTGAAAAGCCCGTTTCCTGCAATATCCGGCTCACCGTTTGGGCCGATATTTCAATGCCATCTTTGCCCAGTTCCACGCTGATGTCAATATGGGACAAGTTTTTGTTCCTTAAACGGAAAATTTGTTTTTGAACTTCAAAGGGGGCTTGCCTCTGCTTGGGCCCTTTTTTTTGTTCCGGAAAAAAGTCAAGCTCCCCAGATTTTGCCTTCTTTATAAAAGTATAGACCGACGATAATTTATAGCTGAATTTATCGGCTACTTGTTGGGCCGAAAGCTGGTCAACCACAAAAGCCCTGATGGCCTCGTACTGTCTTTGCTTTTTTGAGGCCGGGTCCAAAAAAAACTCAATATCAAAATTTCTCGACATACCACATATATTAGGATATTATTATGCTATATATAAGTCTGCGAAAATATATACAATTATTTAATAATCCAAATATTTGTTATTTGTATATATAATAAATATATTATATATCAGCATAATACAATTAGTAAAAAATAATAAAACACCACATATTATTAGGTATACATAAAATTGCAACAAAAACAATAAAATTGTATATCTCATATAGCAATCCTATTATATCCTAAATATCCGGGATGTGACCCAAGCAACTGGGAAAAGAATTCATATATCAACCGCACGTATATCGCTGACAATGTGATACATGTGCAATCAGAAAAAATATTCCCGGTTAATTAAAAATACGGCATTTGAAGAAATATTAGGAATCAATTATTGTGAATAAT
>DYOT01000098.1 GCA_020720345.1 Candidatus Caenarcanum sp. | reverse complement strand
TTTTAAATTGGGCGAAGCAAATAATTGAAGAAAAATAATTTATAATATGGATACAAGACTTGCGGCAGTAAAATGCCTTATAAAAATTTTTGAACAGGATGTTTCATACGATGAAACCATAAATGCCTATGTGCAAAAAATCAATAGCGTCGCTGAACTTATAAATCTTGTTTCAGGAACAGTAAAATTTAAGCTAAAACTGGATTATTTTATTGCTAATGTATCTTCCAGAAAGAAAATTTCTCCTCCTTTACGAAATATATTAAGGGCTGCTATTTATGAAATTGAGTTTCTTAAAACGCCTGATTATGCTGTAATTAGCAGTTATGTTGACATAACAAAAAAATATGACAGGAATTCATCAGGCTTTGTTAATGCTGTTTTGCGGAATTTTCTTAAAAAGCAGGAAGAAATAAATTCAAAAATCAAGACAGAAAACATGCTAAAAGCTATAAGCATTGAATATTCTCATCCTGAATGGCTTGTGGATAGATGGATAAACACTTACGGCATTGAAGAAACGCTCAAAATATGCGAGTTTAATAATAAAATTCCTGTGCTTTCGTTAAGGATAAATACTTTTAAAGCCTCAAAGCAGGAAATTATAGATTTATTAACGAAAAATAATATTGAATTTACTGAAAGTACTATTTCAGAAGATTGTTTGATACTTCAAAAAACCGGAAACATAAAAAATATTGCGGGATTCAAGGAAGGATTATGGTCAGTACAGGGAGAAGTCTCTTCGCTAGTGGCAAAAATTCTTGACCCGCAGCCTGATGAAAGAGTTTTAGACTTATGTGCAGCTCCCGGAGGTAAAACCACACATATCGCAGCTTTAATGAATGATTGCGGAGAAATAACAGCAGTTGATTCAGATGAAAACAGAATAAAAAAAGTTTCGGAAAACGCTCTGAGACTGGGAATAAAGTCTGTAAAAACTGTAATTGCTGACGCTATGACTTTTTCTAATCTCAAAGAATTTGATAGAATTCTTATAGACGCACCTTGTTCAAACACGGGCGTTCTTGCCAAAAGACCTGATGCAAGATGGAAAAGAAAATCTGAAGATATAAAAAACTTGACTGAAATTCAGCTTGGAATCCTCGAAAATGCCTCAAAACTTCTCAAAAAAGAAGGGGTGCTTGTTTACAGCACATGCAGTATTGAATCGGAAGAAAATTTGTTATTAATTCAGCAATTTTTAGCAAATAACAAAGATTTCCAGCTTCAGGACATTTCAAAATACCTTCCATGGAAAGAAGAAGGAAAAGAAGGCTACATTCAAATTCTTCAATCAAGGCATAATATTGAAGGATTTTTTATAGCAAAATTTATAAGAAGCTGTCTTGTTAAAGCCTGCACCGCCTTAAAATGAGTTCAGTCTTTCAGACTTTTTCTCCTGCTTCGCATCTTGCCAGGCAAGCCGTTTCAGGTGGCTAAGCCACTTTAACAAGGAGCCGATTAATAAAACTGGTACTTATAAAGAAGCGAATGCTTCCGCAGTCCTTAAACGAGCCTTTATCTATAAGCTTTTTGGGCTAAATTTTTATTTTAACCAGACAGGCTCTAAAAGTTCGTTAACAAATTTTTCAGTTTTTTCAATAATTCCTGCATCTTGAGAAACGTCAGGATAATTATAAATTAAAGGAATCAGGACAGACTTATAAGCAATTCCCGTAAATTCGCTCATGATTCTGAAAGTTTCATCGACAATATTCAGCCCATGCTGATGATCTCCGCCTGCGGTGGAAATTAAGCCGAATTTTGAATTTTTAATGCAGGTAAAATTATCTTGTCCTCTTGATTGAATTTTGTACAGAGAGTAAAACCTGTCCAAAAGTAGCTTAAGCTGGGCATTAGCTCCCATAAAATATACCGGTGTGGCAAAAATTATGAAATCATAATCAGGTATGGTTGCAAGAATATCAGAAGCTTCATCTTTAATAGCGCACTTGTATTCTTCTGATTTCTGGCAGCATTGACAAGCTATACAACCGTTGGCAGCATATTTTATTTTTGATGTATCTATTGTTTTTGTTTCAATACCTTGTTTTTCAAAATTTTGCACTGCAAGAGCAGCTATTTTATTGGTATTGCTGTTTTTTTTAGGACTGGAACATAAAAATAAAGCTTTTTTAGTCATGTTTCCCCCTTATGTTAATTAAATTAGCATATTTGTGTTTATGCCTGTTAATATTTTATAATAAAGAAATAATTTATAAAGAAAGGGTCAAAATGACAGCTATAGCTAAATATATCGATCACACACTGCTTTCATCAGGGGCAACTGCACAGGACGTAAACAAATTATGTGAAGAAGCTGTAAAATACGGTTTTTATGCTGTATGTGTCCAGCCTATTCAAGTTAAAACAGCTGTAGAATCTCTTAACGGTTCGCAAGTTAAAGTTGCGGCGGTTACAGGGTTTCCGCACGGGGCAACTTATACAGAAATTAAAGTCGCAGAAACAAAAAAATGCCTTGCAGACGGCGCAAATGAAATTGACATGGTTATAAATGTCGGGGCGTTAAAAGAAGGAAATCTTGCACTTGTAAAGGATGATATAAGCCAAATAGTTAATGTTTGCAAGGGAAAAGCAACAGTTAAGGTAATAATTGAAACAGGGCTTTTAACAGACGAACAAAAAATTACTGCATGTAAACTTGCTGTGGAAGCAGGAGCCGATTTTGTAAAGACTTCTACAGGCGTATTAAAAGAAAGCAAATCTGCAACGACTGAAGACGTAAGGCTTATGCATGAAACAGTTAAATCTTTCGGGCTTCTTGTCAAAGCAAGCGGAGGAATAGGAGATTTGTCAACCGCACAGGCAATGATTGAAGCCGGCGCAAGTCGAATCGGAACAAGCTCTGGAATTAAAATAGTTACAGAGAAGTAGTCTGATCAAGCTCAAAAGAAAAGGGCAGCAGCTCTTTTATTGAAAACACCTGAGGCTTGCCTTCAGAGCTTTCTACAATAACAACAGCCTCTTTTGAAAATTCCGTTATCCACTGCCGGCATGCCCCGCATGGAAAACAGGATTTAGCGTTTGGACTGTAAATCGCAACTGCGATAAGCTTTGTTTTTTGCCCCTCTGTAATTGCTGAGGAAAGAGCGTTTCTTTCAGCACATAAAGTTAAGCCGTAGCTGGCATTTTCCACATTACAGCCGGAATAAGTTTTTCCATCTTCAAATAAAGCACAGGCTCCCACTTTAAACTTTGAATAAGGCGCATATGCATTTTCAGCGGCATCAGCGGCTATCTTCAATGTTTTTTCAGCATCTACATCCTTTAAGATGTTATCTGGATAGTTCTTGTAAAGATGATCCTGATTTATTTGCATTTTCTTTTTGCTCCAGCACTGCTTTTACTAATCCATAAAATAAAGGATGAGGATTTTCGGGGCGTGATTTGAATTCAGGGTGGAATTGACTGGCTATAAAATACTTATGGTCTTTTAATTCAACAATTTCCACGAGCTTTTTGTCAGGAGAAAGCCCCGAAAATACAAGCCCTGCCTCTGCAAGTTTTTCCCTGTATAAGTTGTTTACTTCATATCTATGGCGATGTCTTTCGGAAATTATATCTGTTGCATACATATTTGCCGCAATTGTATTAGGTTGTAAATGGCATTCATATGCGCCAAGCCGCATTGTTCCGCCATATTCAGTAACCTCTTCCTGCTCTCTCATAAGGTCAATTACAGGAAATGGAGTTTCAGTATTAAATTCTGTACTGTTTGCATCTTGCAGTCCTGCTGCATTTCTTGCGTATTCAATTACTGCACATTGTAATCCCAAACAAAGTCCTAAAAAAGGAGTATTGGAAGTTCTTGCAATATTTATAACGTTAACTTTTCCCTCAACGCCTCTTATTCCAAAGCCTCCAGGGACAACAAGACCGTCTACTCCTGCCATTGCTTCTTTTGCAATATTATAATCAGCGCAGTCATCGGAAGAAATCCATTTCAAGTCTATGCTTGCGCCAAGTGCAGCCCCGGCATGCTTAATGGACTCAACAACAGAAATATAAGCATCGGATAATTTTGTATATTTTCCGGCAATAGCTATTTTTATCGTTTTGTCAGGATTTTTAATTTTATTTACCATTTCTTTCCAGGAATCCATATTTGGCACGGAATCATCGTCCATATGCATCATTTTAAGGACTGTCTGCGCCATATTTTGTGCTTCCAGAGCGAGAGGGACTTCATAAATGGTCTTTAAATCCTTACATTCTATTACTGCTTCAGGTAGAACACTTGTAAATAAAGCCAGTTTGTTTTTCTCTGCCTGCGGAACAGGTTTAGAACTTCTGCAAACTAGAATATCAGGTTGGATACCAATACTTCTTAAAGTGTTTACACTATGTTGCGAAGGTTTTGTCTTTAGTTCACCCGATGAATTCAAATATGGCAAAAGTGTAACGTGAATAAATACTGTATTTCCAAACCCTGCTTCAATTTTAAACTGTCTTATCGCTTCCAGAAAAGGTAAGCCTTCTATGTCTCCAACAGTTCCTCCAATTTCAGCTATTAAAAAGTCGGGGTGGCAGTCGCCATCTTTTATAAGTTCACAATCCTTCTGATTATTGTTTAACAGTTTGTTATAGCCATCCGATGCAGCTTCTCTTAGACGGTTTTTAATTTCATCTGTTATGTGAGGAATAATTTGAACTGTTCCTCCAAGATAATCGCCTCTTCTTTCTTTTGTAATAACGTTTAAATAAACGCTTCCTGCGGTTACGTTATTCATTTTACCGAGATTTGTGTTTATAAATCTTTCGTAATGCCCCAGGTCAAGGTCTGTTTCTGCTCCATCGTCGGTAACAAAAACTTCCCCATGTTGAAATGGACTCATCGTTCCGGGGTCTACGTTTATATAAGGATCAAATTTTACTATTGTTACAGAATAGCCTCTTGCCCTGAGCAATTTTCCGAGAGAAGCCCCTACTATACCTTTGCCTAAAGAACTAACAACTCCTCCGGTTACAAATACATATTTAGTCTTTGTTCTGACATTATTCATTTATTTACCCTTCCTCAGAAATTTTAGGAACTTTAAAATAGCCGTTTTCTTCAAGCGGAGCATTCATAAGAATTTCATCTCTTATAAACGGCAATTCAACTTTGTCTTCTCTCATTACATTTTGCATAGGAACCGGCTGTGCCATAGGTTCTACGTTTTCCGTATTTACTTCTCTCAATTGATTAAAATAGTCAAGAATATCGGAAAACTGGGAAGTATATTTTTCTTTTTCTTCCTCTGTTAACGCTAATCTTGCAAGTTTAGCGACATGTTCGACATCTTTTTTGGTAATCAATTTAAGTGCTCCTTGCCATATACAATATAATATATTTTATTACGCCCAAAAATAAATTGCTATTACTA
>DYOT01000097.1 GCA_020720345.1 Candidatus Caenarcanum sp. | reverse complement strand
TCAGAAATTTGAGAAAAGTTTAAAGAAATTTAAAATCAGATAGTGGATAATGTTGGTCACCAAATTGCTTTTCTTTTATAAACTATATAAGTTCTGCTCATTCTTTTATCCGGCATTTCTGATTTTATCGTTTTTATTTTTTCAAAATATTTTGAAAAATTCTTTTCATCAATTAAATTAACCAGCTTAACTGCCTTTGCGGAATTTCCTGAAAATATAATTTTTCCTGCTTTATCAAGGTAAACCGTTTTTGCGTCCTCATCAGATTTATTATCAAATTTAATATTTCTGCTTTTATAATCGGGAGTATAATTAATATCCGGTTTTGGCTCAAGGGAATAAATTTCCTGCACTTTAGTGCTGACAATCAAGAAGTCATAATAATCGAATCTTTTTTCCTTAATAAATCTGTCATACCTTGATGGATAAATTTCCCAATCACTTCCTTCTTCAAAAAAGGGATATATTGAATCTTCTTCAACAAAAAAGAGTGCTATCCTTGCATTTTCCGGGATTATTTTTCGGATGCCATTTAAAAGAGCGTATTCTCTGTAATTATTTGTGTAATAAAAGCCGTTCCGTAGCCTTAAATCCCTTCTGGCTTCCATATAATTTTTGTGTTCCGCAAAAGTATTTATGACTTCCGGCAATGGCTTTTCCCAGTTAAATACAGTATAAATTATGAAATTAAAGATAAGAATCGAACTTATAAGATACTTATACCAGTTTGTTTTTCTATTATAGCTAAAAATAAGCATAGGCGCGCTAAGAGCCGCCGCCGTCGCAAAATATCTTAAAGACCAAACCGAATATCCCATAAATAACAGCATCATCAGGAAAAAACATGGTATAAAAAGCCCTGTCATTGCCATATAAAAGGTTCTGTCTTTTTTGGATTTTAATTTTAACAGCGAAATCACAATAAAAGGCACAATTAACAAATAATTGAGAAACCCGAAAGATGAATAATTTTCGTGAACCCTAAAATTAAAACCTTCAAAAAATCCCATATTAATACCGAATTTTGGACTTAGTCCGTATTCTGAAATCAAGCCGTTATGAACACCAACAATAAGGCTGTCTATTTTTCTTATAAGCTTCAATCCGGTATAATCTATGCCCGGCAAATCAATAAAAGCAAAGAAAAACCTCGCCAGGTTCACAGGCAGCGGCTTTATGCCATTTACTGTATTTGACGAGACGATGCTTTCCGGACCAAATATACTGTTAAAAGTAAAATGATTTTGAATATAGTTATATGAAGACAGAATTATAAAGAAAATTACAAAGCTGATAGCAGCAGCTATAATTTGCCTTACGGGTTTATTTTCTTTTTCTCTCAAGAACATTAATACAGTTACAACTACAAAAGCAGGAACAAACAGAAAAGCAGTGCTTTTTGCCCCAATTGCTATTGCATAAGCTACTCCGACAAAAATTGCAGGCGTAATTTCTTTTTCTCTTATTGAATAAACAAGCAAATATAATGATGCCAGCAACAAAAATCCCATAAATAAATCACTCTGGGCACTCGTTGCTTCCAGTAAAAATATTGGCAGCGAGACAATAATCAGCAAAACCCATAAAATTCTTCTTGTAGAAATATTAAAATATTTTAAATATCCGAAAACAAGCCCCAAACAACCAAAATAGCTTAAAAATGAAGGGAAAAGAGCCAGGCTGTCTCTTTTCAAAAAAGTCCATGACCATAAAATCATTACTTCAAAATTTATAGGAAAACAAAGCTGTCTTATGGATGTTGTTTCAAAATGCTGCAAAGTTCCGTTTTGAACCCATATTGCAATTCTTCCAAGCCTGTATGTAAGGCTGTCCATATTGTCTGTCGGAACAAAAATTGTAAGTAAAAGTAAAATTATGCATGAAATCCCAAAAATTATCGATATAATAAGAAGAAATTTATCTTTTTTCAGGGCATTCAAAATATCTTTAGCTAATAATTTAAATTTTTCGGGATAAATATAATTCGGTCTTTTGAAAAATTCCCATAAACCGAAAGAAACTGCTAAAACAATCGAATTAATTATTAATATTCCGCTGGGATTAATGCTTTTAATCAGAGATAACAGCTCAATTGAACTTATTATCTGGGAAATAAAAATTAAAACAAAATAAATAAACGAATTAAAAGAACTTTTTGATTTTATGATTGCAGAAAAAAAGTATGAAGAAAACAAAACCAGTAAAAAAGATGAAACAAAACCGGAAAAAAGCAAAAAATCTAGCATTATAACAATAAAACCTCCCACTGCATTTGTTGAAAATCCTAAATTTCAACAAAAACAGTATAACTTAATTTTTGTCAGGGTACAAATTGAGACTAATTTATTCATCATAAATATTATGATATTATATTCTTTATAAAAAAGGGGGTTTATATTTATACAAAATAGAAGGAAAAGGTTGTGAACAAAAATTTTGACAATGAAACGGTTTTCAGACCTTGGGGTTTTTATACGGTAATTCAGGAAAGCACAGGATACAAAATTAAAATAATTGAGGTTAATCCCGGAGCAAGACTGAGTCTTCAAATGCATTATCACAGAAGCGAGCATTGGGTTGTGCTTTCCGGTGAAGCCTTAATTACACGTGAAGATGAAAATATTACTTTAAAATCCGGCGAAAGTATTGACATCCCCAAACAAGCAAAGCACAGACTGGAAAATCAGGGAGCTGCTCCTCTAAGCATCGTGGAAATACAGAGGGGAGATTATCTCGAAGAAGATGATATAGTTAGATTCGACGATATTTACGGACGTGTAAATTCTTAAGGAAAAATAAAAAAAATGAAATTTAGATTTTTAACAGCTGGAGAGTCGCACGGTAAATGCCTTACTGCAATTATAGAAGGAGTTCCGGCAGGCATAGAAATTGATACTGAATTCATTAACAAACAGCTTGCAAGACGCCAGCAGGGATATGGTCGCGGCGGCAGGATGAAAATTGAAAAAGATCGAGTAATTATTAATTCCGGCGTCCGGCATGGTTTTACTACAGGTGCTCCTGTTTCACTTGTTATAGAAAACAAAGACTGGGAAAACTGGACTATACCTATGTCAACAGAACCGGTTAATCTGGAAAATCCTGAAATTAAAGAAATTGTTGAACAGAAAAAAATTACGCATATAAGACCCGGTCATGCCGATCTTTCAGGCGCTTTAAAATACAATCAGCAAGATATCAGAAATATCCTTGAACGCTCAAGCGCAAGGGAAACAGCCATAAGAACAGCTGTAGGAGCTTTTGCGCAAATAATTTTAAACCAGTTTAATATTGAAATCTTTAGCCATGTAACAGAGATAGGTTCTGTTAAAATCGACAAAAACAATATACCCGGCGATTTCTCCTATTTGATAAAATTAGCAAATAATTCTGATTTAAGATGCGCAGATGAAAAAGCTTCCGCAGAAATGCGCAAAATTATTGATAAAGCAGCAGAAGAAGGCGATACGCTCGGAGGAATATTTGAAATTATTGCTTTAAATGTTCCTGTCGGATTAGGAACTTTTGTTCACTGGGACAGGCGGCTTGATGCACAAATTGCTCAATCAGTCATGAGCATCCCTGCCATTAAATCAGTTAGTATCGGTGCTGGTGAAGATTCCGGTCGAATTATGGGCTCTGAGATGCACGATGAAATATTCATAAAAAGTGAAGAAAAAGATTACTTAAGGAAAACAAATAATGCAGGCGGAATAGAAGGCGGGATGTCAAACGGGATGCCTATAATCATAAAAGCGGCAATGAAACCCATTCCGACTCTCAAGAAGCCTTTAAATTCTATAAATCTTGAGACAGGAGAAGAACATGTTGCTCATTATGAAAGATCTGATGTTTGCGCTGTGTCTGCAGCAAGCGTTGTAGGTGAAGCTATGCTTGCGATAACTCTAGTCGATGCTTTTCTTGACAAATTCGGCGGCGACAGCCTGTCTGAATTAAAAACCAATTATGAAAATTACAAAAAACTTTATCAATCAAGGTAACATGACTAAAAACATTGTTCTAATAGGGCTTATGGGCTCAGGAAAAACCACTATCGGCAAACTCATTGCCGAAAAATTAAGCATAAAATTCATCGATACCGATGAATTAATAGTTAATAAAGCTCAAAAACCTATAAAACTTATTTTTGCAGAGGAAGGAGAAGAATTTTTCCGTGATATGGAATCGGAAATAATAGAAGAAGTTTCCCAACAGCAAAATATTGTCATCTCTACAGGGGGCGGCGCTGTTTTGCGAGATGAAAATGTGGAAAATCTTAAGCAAAATGGGGTTTTGTTTCATTTATACGCACCTGCCGAGGTATTGTTTACGCGGATAAAGGATGACCGGGAAAGACCGCTTATAAATACACCAAATCCTGTAAGAACTCTTGAAATCATACTAAAAAGAAGAGAAATATTTTATAATCAGGCTGATTATAAAATAAATACAGGCGAAAAGTCTATTGATGAGGCAGCAGAAACAATTATTGAGATTTTTACTTCAACATAATTTACCATTTACCGGGATTAAAATTGACGGCAAAACGCATTAATCTCGCTTTTACAGGATTTATGCCAACGGCAAGCATTGCTTCGAGAAACAAATCATTAACTTTCTTAAAACTTAGCGGATTGTAAATTACACCCTGATAAAATCCACGATACTGGCATAAATAATCGTGAAGCGTACTAGGTCTTATATCATCTTCAAATCTGCCTCCTACTAGCCATTCAGTCAACTGCGGCTTTGAATATCCATCGGTTACATAGCCTTTTGGTACGGTTATTTTGCTTCCGGCGTTAGTTATATAAGTCAAATCATTCAGTGTCTTAAATATTCCGGCATTAACCTGATCAATTTGAATTGATTCCTGCAAAAATTTCCCCATAAAATCCTACCCTGATAAATTCTGCAAATACCACTCCACTTTATTTCTTATGAAATCTCCAATTTTATCGACTGTAATTTCTTGATATGGCGATAAAAAACAAATATCAATCTTTCCATAACTTATGGTCTTAGGGTGAGAGTATCCAAATTCTTTATGGGTTAAGACTGTTTCAGGAGTTACAGGAATATTGTATTTTTTACAAAGTCCTGCAACATGTTTAAAAGCCGCCTCGCACTGCATTTTTGTTAGCGGATGATTTCCCACACGCCTTTTATCAATAAAACCCAGCATTCCGCATAGAGCTACGCCTATACTTCCTGTATTACCGCCGCCTGTATGCATTGCATATCTGCCATCAATACAGTTTTCATTGTCTTCAGGTTTAAATTTTCCTTCATAAATTTGACCATTGCCGCCAATCATGAAGTGATAATGTTCTTTATCTGTAGCGTTCGGAACATTTTTTCCTGCAGTCCAGTGGATTATTATTCTTTTCAAGTTCATGATTATTCTTATTTATCACTATATAAGTGAATTATAACAATCAAAAGCACATCCGTCCGGCTATAATTTGCATCCAAACGTCCAAAGTTTTGTG
>DYOT01000003.1:26113-30262 GCA_020720345.1 Candidatus Caenarcanum sp. | reverse complement strand
TAATATAATTATACCATATGGTGGGAAAACTACAAGTATGGGAATTTTGTTTTGTGGGATTAATAATTCATTTTATTTTCTGTAAGGACTCTCCCCGCACATCCGGCACCGGAAGACACTGATACGTTGGAAGGATTGCAATAAATATTATAATCAGCCTGCATTGTAGTAATCCTTTTCCCTTTTGTTCCGGCAGGAATAAAACCTTCTTTATGCAAATAAAAGGTATATATATCCCTGCCATGAATGTTAGGTTTTTTAAACCCGTTAACATCAAGTAAAATCGTAGCGCAACCATATCCTCCCCCGTCGGATTTTAAAACACCAGCGTCATTACATTTTGGAGCCACATTAGGCAAGAAGTAGAAAGCAACTGTCATTCCGTTGGACAAAACAGCGCTTGATATTGTACTATTCTGAAAATTTGTGTTCCAATTCCAAGTTGTATTTCCATCTAATGATTTACCGGGGATAGCCCAGCAATCCTGAGAAGGTGCTCCTACGTTGCATTTTCTCATACAGCTTAATTTTGTGCAATATTTTTCCATAAGGTCATCCATATCAGGGTGAATTGTTCCATTGCCGGCAAGAGACTCTGCGGTTCCTGCGTTCTCCATGATTATTTCTGAAGTAGCCGTTTTTAATGCCAGATAGCCTCGTTTTAAGCCTGCAACATAAGCATGATTATTTGTGTTTGTAATAAAAACAGGTATGGTAGTTCCTGCGATAACTCCAATAACAGCAAGTGCTATAAGTATTTCTGTCAGGGTAAAGGCGTTTTTTGCTTTTATTTTCATATTATTATAAGTCCCTGTAAATTTCTTTTCGGTGTTTAACATCAAGAAGAACAATAACAAGTTTATCATTAAGCTTTTCAAAAATAATTCTGTAATCGCCGCTTCTAAGTCTATACAGATCCTTAACACCGGAAAGTTTTTTAACATCACAAGTATTATAATTAAATTTCAATTTTTTAACGGCGGCTTCTATTTGTTTATGTATATCTTTATCAAGTTTTAACAAAGCTTTTTTAAAGGCTTTGGAAAATTCAAGAACATATTTTTTATTCATTATTTCCAAAAACCTCTTCAAAAGAAAGAGTTTCCCCTTTTAATATATCTTCTTTGCCTGCCCTGATTGCCTGTAAATCTTCCTCGGTTAAAGGCTCGTCATCTTCCGGCAAATTATCCCAGAATTCCTTATCTTCTTTATTGTTTAAAAATTCCACAAAGTCTAAAACTTCTGCCAGATGTTTTTCATTAAGATTATTGACCATTTCATTAAGTTTTTCTTTTGGCGTAGCCATAAGTTTTTCCTCATTCCTGTAATAAATATACTTTAATTCTATCAAATTTTCAGGTCTTTTGCATCTTATGATAAAATTAGCTTCATGAAAATAAAAAGACTTAAAATTTCCCAGCAATTGCTTATAGTATTTATAGTCGGAGTGATTTTGCCTCTGTGCATCACTGCGTTTATTGTTACTAACATAAATCAGCATGCTGTAAGGGCAGAGCTGTATTATTCTGCCGTAATTACTATGGACAGTGTTTCGCAGAGGCTTGAAAAAAATCTGGAAGAAAAAAAACTCGCCCTTTTATACATAGCAAAAAGTATGGATTATATAATTTCCAAGAAGAAATTTCAAAGCTATTTAAAGGAGACGGCTAATTTTTCAGAAGGGGCGGTGCTGATTGACATTATAAAAAACGATGAAAATATTAATGGAAAAAATAGCGGAAATATTTTTAAAAATACAAATGTGGAAATATTTTTCGCTCCGCAAAAAAATGCTGTTGTAATGTATGCAAAACTTAAAAATGGAAATTATCTAAGAAAAGTTATAAATATAGAAAATCTTAAAAAAGATCTTTTTAACTATCTTGAAAACAATAAAAGACTGGTTTATATTATTGATTCAAAAAATAATATTGTTATGTCTAATATGGAAGACAGGGAGCTCTTTAAAGAAATACTGCCTTTTGTTCCTAAAAATCATACAAATAAAGAACCAATTATCTTCGGGCAAATAAAAAATCAGCCAAATGTGTTTTTAAAACTTGATAAGCCCGATTGGTCAATAATAGTATTAACTCCAAAACAGCTTACCGATTATGGAATAATAGAGGCAAGATATAAAATAATTGCTGCAATTATAGTAGCAGCTTTATCAACTATTATTTTTGGAATTTTATACTCATATTCGCTGAATACAAACCTTAAACAGCTTTTTAAGGCTATATCTGCTATTGGAAGAGGAAATTACAGAAGAAAAGTAAGACTGCTAAAAGACTTTTTTACTCCTTATGAAATAGTTTTCCTGATGGAAAAATTTAATAAAATGGCGCAGAAAGTTGATGAAGGATACATGGAAATTCAGGCGGCTAACAAAAAGCTTTCAAAACTCGACAAATTAAAATCAAACCTTATAGATACAGTGAGTCATGAATTCAGAACCCCTTTAACCTGCATAAAGGGCTATACTTCAAGACTTTTAAGGAGTGATATAAATATTGAAGAAGAAATGAAAACCAAGTCTTTAAAAGCTATAAAGCATCAAACAGAAAGGCTTAGCAGGCTTGTTGATGACCTTCTTGTAATTCCTGAAATAGAATCAGAGCTTTTAAGAGTGTTTCCATCAGAAATTGATTTAAAAGATGTATTTGAAAATTGCATTCTTTCAATTCAGGGCAAGGATCAAAAGGTTATTAATCTTGAATTTGATGAGAATTTGCCTTTAGTTATGGCTGATTATGACAGATTAATGCAGGTTATGATGAATCTACTTGAAAATGCGGTTAAATATTCTCCTGAAAGCTCGCAAATCAATACAAAAGCATTTCAGGAAGGGGACTTTGCTGTTATTAAAATAAAAAATGAATGCAACCACATAGAGGAAGATAAATTGCAAAAACTTTTTGACAAGTTTGTGCGGCTTGAAGAAGACCTTACAAGGACAACGAGGGGAACGGGCTTAGGTTTATTTATTGTCAGAGGTTTGATTCATGCAATGGGGGGCGAAATTTTTCTTTGCGCGAAAGAAGGTTTTGAAGTTAGCTTTACCCTTCCGATAAGTAATCCTCAAGAATTTCAAGCTTGAAATCCTGCGAATCAAAACTATATTTTACTCCGAGAGGTAATGTCGCCTTTTGTTCCCAATGAGAAGCTGCAAAGCCGTAACCTACAGGAATATTTAATCCAGCCATAAGCTCTTTTATTATATCGGCTATGTCATTGCGAGGAGCATCTGTAAGATGCGACGAAGCAATCCATTTGTTAATCAATGGTTGATGGATTGCTTCGGAAGGATTCGCTTCCTGATAAGTCCCCGATTCATGAAGCGAGTCTTTAACTATGTGCGTTAGCACCTCGCAATGACGGACAGGATTATTTGATTCTGTAATTGATGTAAATTCTCCAAATAAGACCCCTGAAACCTTATTAAAAATTCCTGCAAGTTTTAGCTGCGTTAGCATTCTGTCAATTTTATAAAGAGGTTCGCCAATATCTTCCAGAAGAAGAATTTTTTTCTCAAGGTCAGGGAAATAAGGCGTTCCCAATAACCCGCACAAAATGGCTAAATTCCCGCCTATCAGTATCCCTTCCGATTTTTCGGGATTAATGCATTGATAATTAATTGGGTTTTCATAGCTGTAAGGGATTTTTATTTTGCCTTCAAGAATATTCCAGAAATTTTCCTCTGTATATTTATTTATATCTTCTTTCCCGAAGTCAGACAAGGCAAGAGGTCCATGAAAACATACAATATTTGATTTTTGGACAAAATTGTTTAATAAAGCGGTTATATCGCTGAATCCTACAAAAATTTTCGGATTTTTCTTTATAATTTGCCAGTCAATTCCCCCCAGAAGCCTGAAGGTTCCATACCCTCCCCTTGAACAAATTACAGCTTTTATTTCATCGTCTGTGAAGAAATTTACAAGGTCTGAAAGTCTGTCTTTGTCTTCTCCGGCAAGGTATGCTTTTTTATCGCAGCAATGGGGAGCAATTTTGACTTTATAGCCTTTGCTTTCAAAATAATTTTTTGCTGATTTAAGCGTATTGCAGTCTTTTATAGCTCCTGCAGGGGAAATTATTCCTATTGTGTCGCCTTTTTTCAATTTTTTTGGAAGTATTGGCATGGGTTTT
>DYOT01000003.1:0-26013 GCA_020720345.1 Candidatus Caenarcanum sp. | reverse complement strand
TATTCCTATTGTGTCGCCTTTTTTCAATTTTTTTGGAAGTATTGGCATGGGTTTTTTCTCGCTTCTTTATAAAAATTTTAACAGGAAGAAGTTTTAATTGTTTATTGTAAAATATTAACAGCAATAAAAGGAATTTAAACCTTGGCGGAATCATATATACCTTTATACAGGAAATACAGACCTCAGAAATTTAGCGACCTTGTCGGGCAGGAAAATGTCGTTAAAACCCTTTCAAATGCAATTAATCTGGACAGGGTTTCACATGCATACCTGTTTACAGGTTCAAGAGGAACAGGTAAAACTTCAACTGCAAGGATTCTGGCTAAGTCCTTAAACTGTGCCGAAGGTGCTACAACAGACCCCTGCGGGAAATGCCCCAGCTGTATTGATATTGCTAATTCAAATTCCATTGATGTTATTGAAATTGACGCAGCAAGCAATGGAAGCGTAGAGGCAGCAAGAAATTTAATTGATAAAGTCCAATTTATGCCTGTTGCCGGTAAATATAAAGTCTATATAATAGATGAAGTCCATATGTTAAGTAATCAGGCATTTAATACTCTTCTTAAAACCCTTGAAGAACCGCCTAAAAACCTTGTTTTTATCCTTGCAACCACCGAATCTCATAAGGTTTTAACTACAATAATCAGCAGGTGCCAGAGATTTGATTTTAAGCGGGTAAATCAGGATGTTATTTCCTCAAGGCTAAAGGAAATTGCCGCAAAAGAAGGAATTAAAATCAATGATAAAGCTGTATCAATAATATCAAGAAGATGCCATGGCGGAATGAGAGATGCATTAGGGCTTCTTGATCAGGCAAGCGTATTGTCTTTCGGACAAAACGAAGTTACAGACAATGATATTATTTCGCTTATGGGAAGCATGTCCGAAGATATTTTGTTTAAAGTCGCTGACTGCATTGCTGATAAGGATTCTAACAAGCTTATAACTCTTATTGATGAAATTGGTACAATTAATGAACCTGTACAAATTATACGGGAATTAATAAATTACTTTAGAAATATCTTATTTGTCAGGAATTCGGATGATTTAGATGGGATAAGTGAGCTTATAGACTTTTCACAGAGCCTTTTACCTGATATAAAAGCTCAAAGCAATAAATTTGAAACTTCTGAAATTGTTCAAATAATTGAAAAGCTTTCTGAATGTGAAAAAACATTAAAAAATTCTTCCCAGCAGCATTTATGGCTTGAGGTGGGATTAATCGGGATTTGCCACAGGCATGATATTCAGGTTATAAAAGAGCTTGAATCCAGAATTGAAAAGCTTGAAGAAGTTATTTCTTCCGGGAACTTACCGGCTGCAAAGCCTGTAAAAATAGCACTTAAGCCTGTAGAAATTGTTAAACCTGAGCCGGTAGAAGTTGCAAAATCTGAACCTGCTTTACCCTGTCATCCTGAGGTATCGCCGAAGGATCTGTCCGTAGATGGGGATAGTCAATTAGACAGATCCTTTGCTTCGCTCAGGATGACAAAAGAACTCATAGCAACAGAAGAAGGGAAGAAGACAGAAGAAACTGACAATCCATTACTTCCTCCGAATAATACAGTCATAAATCTTGCAGATAGCTGGAAAACATTGCTTGAAAATATGGAAAGTCTTCCTGCAAGGACGTTTTTTATGAATCTTTCAAAACCTGTTGAAATTAACTCCGAAAAAATAGTTGTTACGTTTAAGAATGAATCTTTTATAAAGCAATCAAGAGAAGACAAGATAAAAAGTTCACAGCTGGAAAAAGCAGCAGAAAAGATGTTCGGGACACTGCCGAAAATACTTATCAGGACACCTCTTGCTGAAGACGGGGAGTTTCAAAAAAAAAATGAAGAATTAAAGGCTGTTGAACCGCAAAAATCTCAGCAAATTTCAACGTCTCTGGTGGAAGAAATTCCAAATGTTCCAAAAAGGGGAAGTCAGGTCGCAATAGATGAAACCCCCATTTCTGATGCGGAAAGAGAAATAGCTGATGAAATTGAAGAGATGGAAACAATCATAAAGCCGGTTAATCTTCCCGAGCAGGCAAAGCTTGTCGTGGAATTATTTAACGGAAAAGTTATCGATTCCTGATTTTTATTCTCTAAAACTTGCTTCAGGGTAAGCTTTTTTAAGTCCTTCCCTGATTTTTTTGATTTCAGCTTCAATAATTTCATCGGTTAAGGTTGCTTCAGGATTCTGTATAGTTATCCTGAAAGCTACGCTTTTTGAACCCTGCGGAACGTGTTCTCCTTGATACAGGTCAAATATTTCAGCTTTTCTGAATAGGTTTGAAGAAGCTTTTTTTATTGTCCTGATTATATCCTGATAGTCAGTATTTTGTGGGAGAATAAACGCAATATCCCTTGTCACAGCAGGATAATGAGGAAGTTCTTTAAATCTCGGCGTTGTTAAGTTTAAATTCTCCAGCAGCAAGTCAAGATTAATTTCAAAAATATAAACAGGCTGGTTAAATTTGCATTTTTCGGCTGTATCAGGGTGTAATTCGCCAAAAGTTCCTAAAATAATCGGATTTTTAGCGGATAGTTTTATTTGAGCCGCTCTTCCCGGGTGGAGGTAAGAAATATCAGAAACAGGCTGATATTCAACTCTTGACTCTATTTTAAGTTCTTTTAACAGGGTTTCTATAATGCCTTTAAGGGAATAAAAATCGGGTGTTTCTTTGTTTTTCCAGATTCCCTGATTAATATTTCCGCTTATTGCTCCTGCAAGTATTCTTTTTTCCTCTGTTCCGGTGTTTTTCTCGTCGGCAGGAGATTTATAAAAATATGTTTTGCCGATTTCGTATATCCACAGGTTTTTCTGTCCCTGATCAAAATTATATTTAACAACGTTGGCAATACTTGGGATTAAAGTTTGCCTGAGCATTGTATGCTCATCTGATTGCGGGTTCATTACTTTTACAGCTTCGCTGTCATTGTAATTTATCCCTACCCACTCAAGAAGGGGAATTCCTGTCAGAGAAGAAGTTACAATCTCCCTGAAGCCTTTCCCTATAAAAATATTATGGATTTTATCTATAGTTTGGGTTTCTTTTGAAATTTCGCAGGGCTGTGTGTTTTTAGGCAGAGTTGTTTCAATCTTGTCATAGCCATGAATTCTGCTTATTTCTTCAATAAGGTCAATTTCTCTGGTTACATCGTTTATCCTGAAACTTGGAACATTGAATTTCGCAGAAAAAGTATTTTTGCCAAGCATTTTAAAGCCAAGATTTTCAAGGATTTCAATACATTTATAATCAGGTATTTCTGTGCCTAAAATTCTTGTAATTTCGCTAAATCTAAGAGTTATATCTATTTCTGGAAACTTGTTTTCGCCTGTTTCAGCAATTCCGCATATTTTTGCGTCGGCAAATTCTTCCATTAATTCCATTGCCCTGATTAAGGCAGGTTTTACAGCACCGATATCAGCGCCTCTTTCAAATCTTGCCGAAGCTTCTGTTCTTAACCCCACGCTTCTGGCAGATTTTCTGGTAGTTTGAGGATAAAAATAGGCTGATTCAAGGGTTATGTTTTTTGTATTATCGTCAACTTCTGAATTAAAGCCGCCCATAAGTCCGGCGAGCCCTACAGATTCTTTATTTGTAGCGATAACTACAGATTCTGTTGTCAATTTTCTTTCTGTTTCGTCCAGCGTAACCAATTTTTCTTCTGAATAACCCCTTCTTACTGAAATAAAATTTTCTCCGAGTTTGTCCAAATCGAAAGCATGAAGCGGCTGACCGTATTCGAGCATAATATAGTTTGTTATGTCTACTACGTTGTTTATGCTCCTTACACCGGAAGCCAGAAGCCTCCTTGTCATCCATTCAGGTGCGGGCTTAATTTTTATGTCTTTTAAGATACCGGCAGAATAATATTTACAGGTATCAGGATCTTTTATTTCAACTCTGAACTTTTCATTGTCATGCTGAACTTCTTCTGTCATCCTGAGCAAAGCGAAGGATCTGTTCATTTGACTATTTACACTATTTGACAGATTCTTCGGCTGCGCCTCAGAATGACAATTAGAATGGGAGGGGAGATGAAGTTTTTTATTAAATATGGCTGAAATTTCTCTGGCAATTCCGAGCATTGACATTTCATCACCGCGGTTTGCGGTGGGGCAGGCATGTAAAACTGTATCTTCCAGAATTCCAAGAACTTTTTTTACATCCTGTCCGGCTTTTATGTTTTCAAATTTTCTGTTAAGTATTAATATGCCGTCATCTTGGAATGAGTTTAAGCCTCCCAAGCCGGCAAAGCCGTCTTTCAGGCTTTTCACTCCCGCTTCGCATCTCTGAAAATCTGATGTATTTAATCCTAGTTCTTCTGCCGAGCAGAGCATGCCCTGAGATTCTATTCCTCTTATTACAGCGGGCTTAAGGGTAAATTTTTCACCGGATTTTCTGTCCATGACTTCTGAGCCGACTGAAGCATAAGGAATAAGCTGTCCGACAGCAATATTTTTTGCCCCGCATACAACTTCTTTTTCTTCTGCTCCGTTAAAAATTCTTGCAAGCTGAAGCTTGTCTGCCTGCGGATGAGGTTTTAATTCCCGAATTTCGGCAACAACAATATTTGTAAAATCAGCCCCGATTTTTTCAATATCTTCAATTTCAAGACCGCTCATAGTAAGTTCATGGGCAATTTGTTCAGGGCTTAAATCTGATATATCAACGTATTCACTTAACCATTCTAAAGAAACCAGCATTTTTATTTTCCTTTTCAGAATTATTACAAAAAATTATACAATAAAAGGCATCGGTGAAAAATCTTTGATTTTTAAATAATTGACAATCAAAATGGATAAATGTAAGATTAGGGTCAACTGAATAAGGAAAGTAGGAGTGAAAATCTCTCGCTGGTCCGCAGCCGTAAAGTCGGCATACTTATTTGGTCAATCATTTCCACATAGTTGCAGTGCAAATATTGAGGAGATGATTTAAAAACCTCGAGACAGGAACTTTTTTTATGCGAATTTCCGGGACTTTAAACCCAAATATATATAACTTAAACATTCCCCATGCAAAAATAGCCGGGAGTTGTCCACATGGTAATCCTTCAGGGACTTGTCCTGCTTGTCTTGGAATGGGAGGCGGCGGCGGAAGTACTGTAAAGCCTAAGCCAACTGCGCGTGAACTCGGGCTTCTTACCTGGGCTGATTTGATGCCTGTATGGTATGCCATGCTCGCAGCAAAAAACAGAAAAGAATATGAATTAGTTCAGCAAAACATGCTTGATATGCTTAAGCTTTCCGAGAAAACAAGGCTTTTTCAGAGCATAAACGACTTTGTTAATACAAAAATTATGCCTGCCCTTAAGTTAATGGATTCAAAATTAATCGCACCCGCTGTAAAAGGTCTTAATGCGGCTATAAAAGCTATAAATAGCGTTTATTCTGAAATAAAAACATATATGGCAAATCAGCTTGAAAAAGCAGTTGCTGTAATTAATGAAAAATTAAATGTTTTTATGGAAAAGCTAAAAGGTTCCCTGGAAATGTTTAAAACAGCAGTGGAAAGATTTATTTCCGACTTAAAGGAAAAAGAAAAAGACATTAAAAAGAATCTTATGGCTTATTCAAAAAAAATCAGGGACAATCTTCTCGGCATAATTCAGGCAATAAGCGCTTCTCTCGGGCAGCAGGAAGACAGCGATGATTATGACGAGGAGAGTGAATTCAGGAAAATAGCAAGTTATGAATGAAAAATTAAATTTTAATAGCTCTTTTGGCGTGAATTTTGGCACTTTTCATGATGTAAACACAAGAAAAAAGCAGAAACAGGAAGACACAAAAGAAGGTGTTGTCGTTAATACCTTTATAAAAGATTCCGATTCATCTTCTGAGCCAACTTTTATACCGCAAAAGACTTCTTTGCCTGCTGATATGTTTGTCAAAAAGGAAAATATTTCAGGAAATTGGCTTAATAATCCTACTATTCCTTTAATAGCAGCACCTTTGTTGATTTTAGGGGTCGGGGCAGGATTAACAGCAATTTATAAAAAATCTATGACCAGTAAATATAAATTGGGCGAAAAATTACGGCTGCCTTCGCAGGGAAGGGTAATCACCATAAATAATGACAATTCAATGGCATTGCTTATGCTGGTGCAGGATCCCAGCCAAAGAAATCTTCAGGTTGCCGCTGCTGTTATTGCGGCTTCTGCAACAGCATTTATTATGAAAAATGCTGTTGACGGTTTTAAGGAAATTTGGGTTAAAAAACAGGTTGCCGATATAAAACGAGATAAGGAAGAAAAACTTATTGACATAGAAACAAGAAGTTTTTCAGGTAAAAATCAGATAATAAGAAGTTTGATAGAACAAAAAACTTCCGAGATAAACAGTTATAAGGCAATTTCAGATAATCCAGAAAATCCTTCTATTATTAGTTTTGCTCAATTTAAAAATAAATTGTCATTCAAGAGTACTGAAAATAAAGAAAATAATGTTGATAAAGAAGAAAAAAAATCTTCAGGCAAAGCTCTTTTGTATTTTGCTTTAGGGACTGTGGCTATGGGATTGGCAGCGTTGTTTACAAAAGCAATATTCAAAAATCTCGGGAAAGTTGCTAAAAACGTTGAGGAAAAAGCGTCAGAATTAAGCAAAAATTTTAAAGCAGACCTGAAAATACTTAAGACTTCAGAAGAACTTGAACAAGAACTGGAAAATTCTAAAATTTCAAGTCAGGCAAAAGATATGGTAAGGGAAAAATGGGCTGAAATTCATGATCCTTCCCGTATTTCTGCTCCTCCGGCAGAGTTGACAAATTATAAAGGCAAAACAGGATTTTCATCGTTTGTTCTTGCGGATATGACTTCGTTTATTTATACATGGCTTATTAATAAAAATCCTCAGACAAAAACTCTAGCCATGCTTATGTGTACGGCAGGAGGGCTCGGATATCTTGGGCAGACGGCAGTTAAAGGCGTAAAAGAAGTTCAGGTGGAAAAAGCCAACGCAAAAACAGAAGTGGAGCTTCAGGACAGGCTTGTGCAGGTGGAACTTAAAAACTTTTATCAAAAGAAAAAAAGTTATATTGAGCCGTTGATGGAAAATTATAAGCAAACAATCAAACAAAAACCTTCAAAAGAAAACATCAATAAAATAAAGGAAAACGTTCTTTCCGAAATTAAAAACGGTCCTCCGTTTGTTTATTCTTGAAACATGTTAAGAAACGTGAACTAACAATATTCTTAATATAATTAAAACATCTTTATTTTTATAAAAACATTTTAATTTTTTAATAAATTAAGTATTCATTTTTTTTGGTTTAAGGTTTTATACATGTGAGGAGTTAGAGAATTTAAATTAAGCAGGAGCTTAGAAGTGATTACTCAAAATGTTAAAAACATTCAAAATTATCAACTTCCATTTATCCTTAAAGAAAAAGAAGACGGTGAAAATTCAGGCAAAAAGGTTGAAACGCCAAAATCATACTGCATGCCTGATGCGGATTTAATGAAGGTTTATTTTGCAGGAATTAAAAATAAAACTGTAGGCGATAATAGTAATAAAAACAAATTAGGTTTTGGGGTTTCTCCATCTAAAATTAATTTTAGTGATTATGGCATTTCTGAAAAAGGCTCAATAATTGCTGCTGAAGCCATGCAAATATTTGAATTATTTAAAAATGGAAGTTATTTAGACCTTAATGGCGGGGTAAAAAGTGCATCTGATGATGCTATAAGAGCACACAACCTTTCTTTTCTTGACCGTGTAACAGAAACAAATGAAAAAAGAAAATTTGTTATGCTTTATAAAAAACTTACCGGTTTTCCTGATTTAAAAGAAGTTTCTGTAAGAATTTATAGTGAATTTGTTAAAGCTGTAAAAAAAGCAGAGTCATATTCCTCTGATTATAAAGTTGTGATTGCCGGATATGACGGAGTTTGTTCTGTCGCTAAAGGAAAAGCCCTGCCAGGAAGTGATTTGGATAAGGCTTATGTAGTAATTAAAGGCTCTTCTGATTATGCTGATCCAGAGCTGGTAAATAGATTTAAAGGTCATTTATGGAATAATACTGATCAGAGAATATTAAGCTATAACCATGATGACGCAGCTTTCCCACATGTTTATACAGTACGTCAGATAGAACACTTGCTTGATGCGCTTGATTCAAGAGTTTCTAGCACTTTAGTTGAAAAGATAGAAACTCCTACCGCTTTTTTTGATAGGCTTATGGGGAAACCGAAAACAAGTATAGAATATGACACTTCATTATTTGATAGATCTGTAGCGCTTATGGACAATTACCATGAAGATTACACTAGAGCAAATCCTTTCTTTATTAAATTGTGTAAAAATTTTCCAATTCGAAATAATTGGAAATTAGATATAAATAATCCATCAAGAGAAAATATTTATGACTTTGGTTATTTTATTGAATCGCTTGTTAGAGGCGATTACTTTCCAGAACTTCTTGAAAATGGATTTGCAAAAAGTGCATTACATGAAAAAATACAAAATTCTGCCGTATCTGCCTTAACCAATCTATCACAAATAGAAGCGCTCAGGAAAAGAAGCGACGCCAAGCCTAAACGTCTGGCAAGAGAAAGATTGGAAACCGAATCTTATGACTGGTCATGGGAAAAGCAATATAGATTTGTAACAACTATGATAAAAGGTAGTTGTGCTAATAATAAACCTTTTACTATAGAATTTCCTGAATATTTTAGCGGTGTCGGTCAAGTTGATCGTTTTAAGTCTCTTATGGATGCTATAGGAGTAAATGGGAGCAACTAATGCTTAACAAAATTCAAATATCATTTAAAAATAATTCGGATTTGTCTTCAGAAGATGTTTTCGCAAGATACCGAAATATAAGACAGATTCCATCCGTAAATCAGCAAAATAATGTTTTATATCAGCAGCATAACGATGAATTTGTTAATAATAAAAAAAATCAAGTTTCTTCCAGTCACTTAAAAAGAAATACGGCATTAATTGGCGGAGTTATTGCTTTTGGTGCAGCCGCATTTGGAATTGTTAAAGCTATAAAATCCCGTAATATATTAGCTTCTGTAGATAAAGCGGTTGCTTTAACAGCAGAACAGATAAAAACTTTTGAACATCAAATGAAAGACTTTCCACAAGATATAGATTATCGAAAAAGCATATTGAAATGTTTAGGATTAAATTCTGAAGAATATCATAAATTGCGTCCTATTATTGGAGCAGAAGAACTTGTTTCTCTGGTAAAAGACCTTGAAAAAAATAAAATGAACTATACTCCCGGAAAAATGGAATACGGACAGGGTGAGAAAATTTTATTTAAAGACTTAAGCAATGTGGAAAATCATTCTTATAGAGCAAATCTTCATTTGCATACAAGATATTCTGATGGAAATTTGACTGTCCCGGAAGTTTTGGAGCAGGCTGTTGAATATGCGGATAGGGTTGCAGAAAAAAATCCTTCCAAAAGTCCTTTCGTCCTTGCTATAACCGATCATGATACAGTAAATGGATGTAAGGAAGCAGTTGAGATTATAGGCAAAAACCCATGGAAATATAGAAATTTAAGATTAGTCCTAGGTATAGAACATACTACTATTCATAAAAATGAGAATTTATTGCATCAACCAGCCCAGGTTCATTTGTTAGCATATAATATAAATCCGTTTGAAAAAGATTTTCAGGACTTTTTAAATTTTAAATTACAAAAACATCAAAAAAATATAATTAACGTTCTGCAAAATGCAAATAACAAGTTTAAAAATATACTCGAAAAAAATAATTTTAATTATAGTTTTGACGAAGCAAAAAGAGTTGCTCCATGTTTTGAATCAAGCTCACAGCATAATATCGGTTATATGAAAGACTATTTGCAGTTCAGGCTCATATATGCCCATACAGTTGAAAACAATTCACCATTAAAAGAATTTATGAAGCAAAATGGAGTTGAAGTCCAAAGTCTTGATTTTGTTAAAGGAAGAGATTATATTCCGGCAGGAAAATTAGATTACACAAATGGACAAACATACTGGGGTTATTATTATGAAGGATTGAAAAAATATATTACTCAAGCTATTAAAGAAAAAAATCCTAAAGTGAATGAAAAACAATTAACAGAAAAATTCTTGGATATTTCTTCTGAAGTAAAAAATACACTTGGAATAATAGAAGCCGAATGTCCAAATCTTCATTCGGATTTGTATGTCAAAGCAGAAGAACCATACGGTTTTAGCGAGACTGTCAGTAAAACTGCTTCACTTGACCATGGAGTTATGGGAATGGCACATCCGGGAGTATTTTTCCCAACAAATTGTATGAAAAATAAAAGTGATATTCCTAAATTAATGGAAGAGTTGTACGGCATTTTTGTTGAAAAGGGTAAGGATAAAGCAAAATTTTCTGAAGACTATTATCAAATACGCTTTCAAAGCATGGAAAAAATATTGGATGAAATTGATAAAATTAGCTCTAAACATGGCTTTTTAAAAACAGGAAGTTTAGATACCCATGGAAAAAGCATTTTTAAAGAATATTAGGGCTAGAAATGTTAAGAAATGTAAAATGTTTTTTCAAAAAGAGCAACTTTTTTCGTTGAGGAGAATTATATAAGTAGAAACAACCCCCAAATCTCCTCCCAAAATATTTTCCAGCTACCATTTCGGGTAGCTTTTTTATTGCTTTATAATGTATAAATAGGTAAAAAGATTATTTGTAAAAGAACAATGAATATTATTATTGAAAAAATAAAACAAACAACATCATTTAAAATTTTAAAATCCCTATATGCGGAAATGCTTGAATGGCTCGATACAATAGGGACTATGGGCATTAATATATATTATTCCCTGAAATGTCTTTTTTCAGGGCAATTAAAATCGAAACTTTTTTTTGAGCATGCAGCAAGATTCGGAGTCGATTCTCTGCCAATAAGCCTTTTAATGGTCGGTCTATCCGGCATGATTATTGCGCTTCAGATTGCCAATGAAATGGTCAAACAGGGTGCGGGAAATTATGTTGGCATGCTTGTTTCTGTGGCAATTGTCAGGGAGTTAGGTCCGGTAATTGGAGGATTTGCTGTAATTTCACTTGTGGGTTCTTCTATGGCGGCAGAAATTGCCACTATGAAGGTTACGGAACAGGTTGACGCAATCAAAGTCCTTGGCGTAAATCCGATTTATTATCTTATTACTCCCCGTGTAATTGCCGGTATATTTATTATGCCTTTTGTTATAATGATCGCAAATGTTGTGGGGATTGCAGGCGGGCTGCTTATCAGCAAACTTGTAACCGAGCTTAATGCAGAAAATTATATAAATTCTGTATGGGCGGGGCTTTCTGTAAAAGACCTCCTTGTAAGCATGCTTAAAGGGGGGATTTTTGGGGGTATTATTGCCTTAAGCTGTTCTTCCATAGGTTATAATGCTAAAGGTGGTGCTATAGATGTAGGAAAAGCCACTACAAATGCTGTCGTGTGGTCATTTACACTTATGCTTATAGCAAATTATATTATTTCTCTTGTATGTTTTTAAATTTTTATTTTAATCAGACAGGCTCTTAAAACAGTAAAGCTATTTTAGTTGCTATTACATAGCAAAGAGCGGATAAAATCATTGTTACAGGAATGGTAAATATCCATGCCTGAACTATATTTCCTACAATTCCCCACTTAACGGCGGAAACTCTTCTGGTGCTGCCTACTCCCATTATGGATGTTGAAATTATATGGGTTGTGCTTAAAGGGATTCCAAAGTGTGATGCAGTCAAAATTATAGAAGCTGAAGAAACTTCTGCGGCGAAACCGTTAATAGGTTTCATTTTAATAACTTTGCTTCCCATTGTGCGGATGATTTTCCAGCCTCCTGCCGCTGTTCCAAAAGCCATTGTGAAAGCACAGAGAATGACGACCCAGAGAGGGACTTCCATTTCATGTATATAACCTCTGCTAAGAAGCAATAATGTAAGTATTCCCATTGTTTTTTGTGCGTCATTTGAGCCATGGCTCAGAGCCAGAAAACCTGATGAAATAAGCTGAAGCTTTTTGAAACGTTTGTTTATTGTTTCAGGATGAGCTTTTGCAAATATCCATAAAAACATAAGCATTATGGCAAAACCGATTATAATACCCAGCATTGGTGAGGTTATCATTGGAATAAAAATCTTTTCTATAAATCCTGTAATTTTTATTACTCCATAACCGGAATGAGCCATCGCTGCCCCCATTAATCCGCCTATAAGAGCGTGAGACGAGCTTGACGGGATTCCGTAGTACCAGGTGAGTAAATTCCATATAATTGCTCCCACCAGCGCAGAGGCGATTACTATCTGCGTTACAGAGCCGGAATCTACAATTCCGCCTCCTATTGTCTTTGCTACGTGAGTCCCAAGCAATGCTCCTAAAAGGTTAAGAAAGGCCGCATATAAAATAGCTTTTCTCGGGGTTAACGCTTTGGTGGAAATTACTGTTG
This sequence comes from Candidatus Caenarcanum sp., assembly GCA_020720345.1. GTDB lineage: Bacteria > Cyanobacteriota > Vampirovibrionia > Gastranaerophilales > UBA9971 > DYOT01. The sequence continues at coordinate 13,600 of DYOT01000003.1, read as the reverse complement.
CAATAGCATTTGCGGAATCATGAAAACCGTTTATATATTCAAATACAAGTGCAAGCAATATTACTATTATAAAAATTATTGTTGTTAAATCCATATTCTACTCTTACTTCCCTTATTTAATATTCGTCTGTTGGTATTTTTTAGTTTTTATTGTCACCCTGAACTTGTTTCAGCATGACAGTTTAAAGACTTTACCCGTTTTTAAGTGCAATGTTTAAAACCAGATCAGACACGTCAAGACATGAATTCAGGGCATTTTCAATATTTTTATGCAGTTCTCTAAGTTTAATTACAGTCAGTGCATCATATTTGCCTGAAAAAATATCGTCCATAGCTTCAAAAAGAATTTCATCCCCTCTGGATTCAATTTCTTTCATTTTGTTGTAAACGTTTGCAATTTCTTTAGTTGCGGAAATATTTCTCAGAAGAGAAACGTTGTACTTTAATTCGCTTGTTGCCTGAAGAAGAGCTGCTGCTTGTTTTTGCATGTTTTCGGTATGTGCTTCAAGTCTATAAACTTCAATACCCAGACTGGCTTTAACAATTTTCTTTGTTATTTTATTAAGAAGGCATGCCACTTCCTGAATATTTTCTCTTTCCAGAGGCGTAACAAAAGTAGCGCTAATAAGGCTTAACGTTTTTTTGGCAACTGTATTACTGCGAGTTTTTAAGTGCCTGATTTCGCGGCTTTTTTCCTCGTTAATACTGTGAGCGGCTATTTTATGAAAAAGTTCGGAAGTTTCATGACATATTTCAGCGCCTTCTTCAAAAAGCGAGTAAAAAGTGTCTACTTCCGGCGGCAATATTTTTTTTAAGAAATTCAATACCATAAAAATTTTCTCCTGTTTCTCTCTTATTTATAATGGGAACAAACAATAAAAACACTACGAAAAGATTGTAGTGTTTTTATTTTAGAGTTTTAAGGGATTCATAATTTAATAACCTCAGCTTATACAGCCCTTTGGACTTTATTTGCCTTCATACATGAAGTACAAACTTTGATTTTTTGCACTGTCCCGTTAATTTTTGTCTTCATAGTCTGTAAATTTGGCTCTTGCTTGTAAGTATAATGTTTGTTTGAAAAACTTACTTTCATCGCTCTTAGAGGCTTTTTACTGCATATATCACATTGTTTTGACATTTGTTTTTCTCCTGATTTGTTTAATTTTGATTATTTTAATCACTTACTATCCAATATATTATAAAAACCATGATTTATTAGCAAGTGTTGGCTTTTTATATCTACTCCCCTCTAAAAGATTGATAAAACATTACTGCTGTCCATGCTATATTTATAACAAATTTAAGTTAAGTATAAATTGCCATATTTTGGATATTTAAGCAAATATTTTATGAAAAAAATTATTTTAATATTTATATTAGTTTTGTTCGGGTTATCGGTTTTAAATTTTAAATCTGCTGATAATAAAGCTTTAGCATTCCCCCATGTTTTGACATTAAAATCTACAGAAGATTACAGGTTTGCAAAAATATATGTAATTCTTTCAGAGGCTTACATTTCTCATGGAGATTACAGGAAAGCAAAAGAATTGTTATCTTCTGCAATCAGCTATGATTCGTCAAATAGGCAGGCAAGGCTTGATTTGGGACTTATTTATGAAATGCTGAATGATTATAAATCTGCCATATTTCAGTATGAAGAAATTCTGAAACTTGATCCGAATAACAGAAATGTAAATTATTATCTTGGTTTGCTTTATGATAAGACGGGTTGTAAAGATACAGCAGTCAAATATCTTGAAAAAGCAATAAAACTTATGCCTTATAACGCTTCTGTTTATTATGATATGGGAGTAATTTACGCAAGAGAGAATGATTATACTCAGTCTGTCTTTTATAATCAAAAAGCTGTAGACCTTAAGCCAGATTTTTCTGAAGCATACAATAATTTATGTTACGCACAGGCGAATACAAACAATTACAAAGATGCGCTTGAAAATTGTAAAAAATCTCTGGAAATAGACCCCAATAGTGCACCTGCTCTGGACAGCATGGGATTTGTTTATTTTGGCATGCAGGATTATTCACAAGCTGCAGAATATTATAATAAAGCGATACAAATAAATCCTGAAATAAGTGAAATATATTTACATCTGGCACAGGCTCTTGAAAAATCAGGACAAATTAAAGAAGCAATTATAAATTATAAAAAATATATCGTTATGGATCCTAATGTCTTTAATATTAAAGACATTAAATCAAATTTAAAAAAGCTTGGGAAATGATAGCTATATTTAAACCAATAGATATTATTGCAAAAATAATTTTTACAGGATATTTATTTAATTTTCTTTTGTAAGGAGCTGAAAAATGTATAACGTAACTTTAATACCTGGTGATGGCGTGGGGCCGGAAATTACAGAAGCAACTCTTGTTGCTATTGAAGCAACAGGGATAAAATTTAACTGGGAAACAGTAAAAGCTGGCGCTGATATTATTGAGGAAGAAGGAACTCCATTACCGCAAAAGGTTCTGGATTCAGTCAGGAAAAATAAAATTGCACTGAAAGGTCCTTTAACTACGCCAATAGGAACAGGGTTTAGAAGCGTTAACGTTGCTTTAAGAAAGGAACTTGACCTCTTTGCATGCCTTAGGCCTGCAAAGACAATTAAAGGTGTTAAGTCAAAATTTGATGATATTGATTTAGTTATAGTAAGGGAAAATACAGAGGACTTATACGCAGGCATCGAAAGACAAGTTGATAAAGACACCGCTGAAACCATTAAAAGAAACACAAGGGGAGCTTCAGAGCGCATTGCAAAGTTTGCTTTTGACTATGCTGTTAAAGAAAACAGAAAAAAAGTTACTGCTGTTACTAAAGCCAATATATGCAAGTTTTCAGACGGGCTTTTTCTTGAAGCTTCAAGAACTATCGCAGAAAAATATCCGCAAATAGAATATGAGGAAAGGCTTGTGGACAACATGTGTATGCAGCTTGTTCAAAAACCTGAACTTTATGATGTTCTTTTGCTTCCTAATTTATATGGTGATATAGTTTCTGATTTGGCAGCAGGGCTTATCGGCGGGCTTGGAATTGCTCCGGGGGCAAATTACGGCGAGGATATGGCTGTTTTTGAGGCAGTTCACGGCAGCGCTCCAAAATATAAAGGGCTAAACAAAGTTAACCCTACGGCTTTAATTTTATCCGGTGTTTTGATGCTTAAGCATTTAGGCGAAATCGAAGCCTCTAATAATCTTTATAACGCTGTTTGCAAAGTAATAGGTGATGGAAAATCAGTCACTTACGACCTTGGCGGCAGTTCTTCAACTTTGGAAATGGGACAGGCAATTGCGGAAGAAGTTAAAAAACTTGAAAAATAAAAAAATAAAAATTTTTTTAACAATTTTTTTTGCAGGAATTCTGCTATGTCTTGGACTGGCTGTTTATTCGCAAATTTATAACACTAAAAACCAAAAAGACATTGAATTTCAGTCTTTTGGAAAAGGTATTTTTGTTGTTAGTATTGACTCTTATTATTTTTTAAAAAACTCTGATGTAATTGTTCCTGATGCGCTTGAAACAGTTCTTGAAGTTTCACAAAAAAATAACGCAAAAGTTGCGATTAATACTGGTTTTTTTGACCCGAATAATGGGAAAACCACTTCTTATATTCTTAAAAATAATAAAATTATAGCAGACCCTCAAGATAACGAGCGTTTAATTGGGAGCGAAGAATTAAAGCCTCATATGGACAAAATTTTTAATCGCTCTGAGTTTAGATTATATAGTTGCCCAATTGATGAAATTATGCCAAATGGAGAGCTAAGGGCAGAAAGACCTTGTATTCAAATTACAAACCATAATACTCCACTAATTCCTGCCAGCAGTTGTCAGCTTGTTTATTCAATTCAGGCAGGACCGGAACTTGTACCTGAGCTTAAGCTCGAGGAAGAATTTTTTGTGCTTAAAAAAGACGGTAAAATAATCAGAGAATCGGCAGGCGTACTTCATAAATACGCACGCTCTGCCATTGGCTTCACAAAAGACAGGATTTTACTCGTGGCAGCAAGCAATGAAAATCCCATGACCCTTGAAGAACTGGCGGATTTTATGAAAAAAATTGGGGTACAAAGAGCTATGGCTTTTGACGGGGGAAGTTCAACTTCATTATATTTAAATAAACTTCTAATAGGTATGGAATCTGACAAGCCAACATTTAATTTGACTTCTGCCAAAGATAACGCCGCAAGACGTGTGAAATCTGTTTTAATTGTCAGGTGAATTTCTTAAATCAGCGGAAAGTTTATGCGCCATAAGTCCTTCAATATTTGCAAGGGTTGAAGCTATATTGCATAAATTATTTTGAGCGGCTTCTTTTGAAATTTTCTGGTAAGTCTGGATTTTTATAAAGTCAAAGATGCTTAAACCGCCTGTATATCTTGCAACCCCATTTGTGGGAAGTATGTGGTTTGTTCCGCTGCAATAGTCTCCCAGTACTTCTGCGGAGTAATTGCCTATAAACAAAGAGCCATAATTTTTATATTTGTCTATGTCTTTTTCTGCGTTGATATAGCAAATTTCAAGATGTTCAGGAGCTTTTTTATTGGCAATTTGCAGTGCTTGTTCCATATTATCAACGATTATTATGATGCTTTTGGCTATAGATTGAGAGGCTATTTGCTTTGTCTCAAGCTTTTTGAGGAACTCGTCAACTTTTTCAAGAACTTCTTGAGCAAATTTTTCTGAAGTTGTAATTAAATAAGCTCTTGCATCAGGGTCATGTTCGCATTGAGCCAGTAAGTCCGCCGCAACAAAAGATGAATTTGCCGTTTCATCCGCTATAACCATAACTTCGCTGGGACCGGCAAGAAAATCTATACCGCAAACCCCGTAAACTTCTTTTTTTGCAGCGGTTACATATTTATTTCCCGGACCTGTTATTTTATCGACTTTGGGGATAGTTTCAGTCCCGTATGCCATGCCGGCTATTGCCTGAACGCCGCCAATTCTGAAGATTTTATCTACGCCTGAAAGTTTGCAGGCTGCAATTGTAGCGGGCTGAATTTTAGGGCTGCAAACAATAACTTCTTTTACACCGGCAACTTTTGCCGGAATGGCAGACATTATTACCGATGAAGGAAGCGGATAATTTCCGCCGGGAACGTAAGCCCCGATTTTTTCAAGCGGAATAATCTTGTGTCCTAGTTTTATGCCGTTAATATCTGTTTCTATTTCTTTAATTGCAGAAAATTGAGTTTCAGCAAAGTTTTTTATATTTGCTATGGCTTGCTTTAGAGCATTTATTATTTCTTCAGGAGTTTCCGAAAAAGCTTTTTCAATTTCTTCCTGCGAAACTTCAAGGTTAATAAGCTCACCGTCGCCAAATTTTTGACTGTATTCTTTTACAGCAGCATCCCCACGCTTTTTTACATCGCAAATTATTGCAGAAACAGACTCAAGTCCTTCAAATTCCTGATATTTATAAAAATCTTCAGTTAATTCGCTGTATTTAATTACTTTCACTTTTATAATAAGTCCTCGTTTAAATAAATTCGTAGACAGGCTTAAGTTAAGATTACCAGTCCTGACTAAAATATTTGTTTAATTTCTCTATAATTTTGTTTATATCATCCTGTTTTAGTTTAGCAAGAACAGCTATATTATCAGGCAGAACTTTTTCGTCTATTGTGCCTATTTTCCATATTTTTATGTATGAATCTTTTAGTAATCCATACTCAATTTTTAAAAGTTTTATTGTAAAATCATCATTTTCTATATAATTACGACTTGATATTTCCAGATAATTTAATTCATTTTTATGTTTGGAAATTATAACAACAGGTCTTTCTTTATAACCTGTGCGATCAGAAAATTCTATATCCAGAAATAAAATATCACCTTTCTTTAGAAGCATAATGTTTTCTTACATATTCCCTGTCTTTATCTGTCCATTCCAAATCTTCAGGATCGGAATAATAATAAGCTAAAATTTTAAGAAATGCTTCCAGCTTATCTTTATATTCAAAGTATTTTTTTACTATATGTTCAAGATTTTCTATGGCTGAATACAAATAAGAAAGATTAGAGAAATTATAGTTCTCTATTTCTTCTTTAATTTTTTCTATTCGATTTTTGTAATATTTAAAAAATAAATATGTTTTATTATCGAGTTTTAAAGAAGTTGCTTTACGTTTTTCATTTGGGTAATTTTTTACTTCATTTAAAAGATAATATATTTTAAAATTGTTCTCTTGAACTGAATTTAAATAATTTGTTATTTCCAATTCTTTTATTAAAGTAAATTCTGGTTGTAACTTAGAATATATGTGCAATAAATAAAGCAATTCGATTAGGGCAAGTGCATTAACAAATGATTCTTTATCTTTATTGAAATGTGTAACGAAATCTTTTAAAGTCGTTAAAAGCGGAATTTTATTTGAATTCAATCCTTTATGCTCGTCTAAAGAAATAATATTTAATTCGCTTTGGGATTTATTAGCTTTTTCTAATAAATCTTTTAACAACATATCAAGTTTTTCGGCAGGTACCGCCATAAAATGCTCCTATTTCCTTCTGGAAGACAGGTGGTCTTTGATATCCTCAATAGTAACGCCATGTTTCACCATCAATGTCATTATGAAATACGTCAAATCAGATACTTCCCAGATTAATTCTTCTTTGTTCTGTGTGTGAATCACTTCAAAGGCTTCTTCATTAATTTTGCGCTTGAGGAAAAGTTCATCCTGAAAAAGTTTAGTAGTGAAAGAATCGTCAGGGAGCTCTTTTAAACGGCTCTGGATTACTTCGTAAAGGGCACCGAAGTCAAAATCCCTTTCTCCAAAACAGCTGTAGCTTCCTTCATGGCAAGCAACGCCTGTCTGGTCAACTACATATAATAAAGCGTCCTTGTCGCAATCGTATTTTACACGTTTTAATTTTTGGGTATTTCCTGAAGTTTCGCCTTTTGTCCACTGAGATTTTCTTGAACGTGAATAATATGTAGCTTTGCCGGTTTTCAGAGATTTTTTGATAGAATTATTATCGCTGTATGCCATCATCAGGACTTCTTTTGAGAGTCTATCCTGAACAATTGTAGGGATTAAACCCTTGCCTTTTTCCATATCCAAAAGAGCGATAAAGGCTTCTTCAAGGTCGATTTTGCCTGTGTAAATGCTCATGCCAAGCTGACAGCTCGCGCCTATCTTGTCAAGTTCAATAATTTCCTCTATGGAACTTATCCCACCCGCGGCTATAAGCTCTTTATCTGTTATTGAGCGAATATGTTTAACAGCTTCAATGTCTGTTCCTTCCATCATTCCTTCTTTTTCCACGATAGTATATAAATAGCCGGAACAAAGATTGTTAAAGCGTCTTACAAGTTCTTCCGCTGTATTGGAAGTAACAGTTTGCCAGCCTTGAGTGACAATTTTGCCTTTATTGGTATCAATTGCCAGCAAAACTTTATCTCTTGGAAGCTGGCTTAAAAATAATTCTGATGCGGCAGTGCCTATAATAATTTTTTTAGCTCCGAAAGAAAGGATTTCTTTGGCTTTTTCTATCGTTCTTATCCCGCCGCCAACACGGCAATCAGCAATTTTGCACAGCTGTTTAACAAGTTCTGTGTTGCTGCCTTTGCCCATTGCAGCGTCAATGTCTATTACTGAAATTTCTCCAAAGCGCCCGAAATATTCGCCCAGTTCTAAAACATTGTCTCTTTCAAGTACTACTTCTTTGCCCTGTCTGAGTTGAACTGCTTTTCCGTCCATAATGTCTATGCTTGGAATAATCAATTTCTTTGTCCTTTCTTCTCTCACTTTATTTTCATAATAATTATATAATTAAATAGTGCGAACTGCTATAGGTGGTCAAAAATTTTTTGGCAATGGTAAAATAGAAATTGAGATAAATTAAAGGAATATAAAAATGGGGCAAGTTGTAGAATTAAACGACCTTTTAGAAATAATTTACGGGCTGAAAAGTCAAAATAAAACCATAGTAACCACTAACGGCTGCTTTGATATTATTCATGCCGGACATGCAAGGTATTTAAAACAGGCAAGAGGGCTTGGAGATGTTTTAATTGTCTGCTTGAATTCGGATGAGTCTGTACAAAGGCTAAAAGGTCCTTCAAGACCTATAAATCATGAAGAAGACAGGGCAGAAGTCCTTTCCTCCCTTTATTTTGTTGATTACGTTGTAATTTTCAGAGAAGATACGCCTATAAATGTGCTGGAAAAAATTAAACCGGACATACACGTAAAGGGTGGGGATTATACTGAAGAAACACTGCCGGAAACGCCAGTTATAAAAAAATGCGGCGGCAAAATACAGTTTATCCCTTTTTTGGAAGGGCGTTCAACTACAGGTGTTATCAATAAAATTTTTCAAAATAAAAATTAAGTCGCTCAATTATTTTCCGCCTCTGTTTTTATTGCTTCCATAACTTTTATTGCATCTCCTCGCAGTCCTTTGCATATAAATTCAGGGATGCAAAATCCTGGATCCGAATAAATTCTGTAAGAAAGAATTGTTTTGCCATGATAAGGCATCATTTCAAAATATCCGAAAAGCTCTTTAAATGCCCCATCAACTTTCCTGAATTTTATTCTTTTGTATGTTTCCGACCTGTCAAAAATAAAAATATAGTTATACATAGGCAAAAGTTTGCATAATTTTATGCTCGCATCTACTTTTTGAAGGCTGTTTTTTTCTTCAATAACTTCTGCCTTTTTTACCTGATGGATAAATTTAGGAAAATTTTCCTTATCATCAATTACATTCCAGACTTTTTTAACGGATGCATCAATTAATATTTTGCTTTCCGACCCTTTTAAGCCTTTTCTGAGCTCTTCTGTAATTGATTTTTGAACAACTTCTCCTTTTTTAAGGCTGGCGATTTCTGAGGTTTTTATTGTCATAGCCGCTGAACTGTCGGGGAAAAAGCAGCTTGAAGCAATGAATAAAACCAATAAAATTGATAATAGTCTAAAAATTTTTTTCAAGGTTTATACTCCCGCTTCGCCATATAAATGTGATTTATTTTAAATGCGATTTTGGGGAGTTACATGAGTCGATTGGGTATTTTATTATTTTTCTTTCTTTCTGAAAAGAAAATTTGGATATTTTGAAAAAGAAAATTCAGTGGAAAAAAGTTGATTAAATCTGAATTGCCTCTTTTCTACAGCTTTTTCAAGTGGTTTTTCTTTTAATGAATTTGTTATTCCATAAAATAACTCAAGTTCTGCTTTTAATTCATCAAGTTGGCTTATCTGTGTTATTTTTCCGCCCTGCACTATGGAAATATTTCCGGTTTCTTCTGAAACGACAAGACAGGTGGCATCTGAAGTTTCAGACATTCCTATTGCGGCTCTATGTCTGGTTCCGTATTGCCAGCTTAATTTGGGGTCTTCTGTCAAAGGAAGAAGTACGCTGGAGGCTACGATTTTATCTCCGTTTATTACTACAGCACCGTCATGAAGAGGGGTATTAGGATGAAATATAGTTAATAAAAGCTCGGTACTTATTCTTGCATTTAATTTTGTTCCGACTTCAAGCATACTTTCCATGCTTGTTGTATTTTGAAACACAATTAGGGCACCTGTATGCGACTTACTGAGGTGCTTTATGGCATTTACTATCTGGCTGATTACTTCTTTTAGGTCTGTTTCAGCATCAATTATAAAGGCAGTTTTGTTTAAAAATCCTCTTTCTCCAATATATCCCAGAAATCTTCTTAATTCAGGCTGGAATATTACTACCAGAGAAAAAATCACAATATTTACAATGCTTTCAAGGACGCTCCCAATAATATGCAGCCTAAATAATTTGCAGAGCATTAGTGATAAAAGTAGCATTAGGATGCCTTTTAGCAGTTGTTCAGCATGCGTTCCTTTTATATATCTGTAAAATTTGAATGTAATAAAGCCTAAAAGTAGGAGTTCAAGTATATTTATAGGATTCATTGATAAAAAAGCAGGCGCAACAAAGTTTATAATAGAATGATAGTCTACTTGTGGTAAATAACCTAACACCTGGCAAATTCCTTTAATTTAAATGAAGGTAGTGGCACATCAGAGTTCTTAAGGTCATAAGCAATGTTGATTGCTACAATATTTTCAGCTGGCACTTAAGAAAGGGGATGACCATCACCTAAAGGGCACATAAGCCTTTCAGGTATTACATCGTGCAAAATTAAATCCTGATAAGTCTCTCTTTTAATTATAACATCAGACTGTGCATTCTGTACAATAATTGCTGCCGGTTTCGGGATACGGTTGTAATTGCTAGACATAGAATAATTATAAGCGCCTGTAGAGAAGATGCAGATTATATCTCCTGGTTCTGTTTCCGGTAATTCTATATCATTTATAAGTATATCTCCTGATTCGCAGTATCTTCCCGCTATTGTTACAGTTTCTTCAGGTTTTTGATTCGCCTTATTTGCAACTAAAGCGTCATACTTAGCTTGATACATGGAAGGACGGGGATTGTCTGCCATTCCTCCGTCGACAGCTATATATTTTTTCCCTTCAGGAACCTGCTTTGAGCTGCCTACGGCGTAAAGCGTAACACCGGCGTTGCAAACAATACTTCTGCCCGGCTCTATAATGATTTTGGGGTCAGGGAGGTTATATTTTACAAGATTTTCCCTTAAAGCGTTTAATATTACCTCTGATATGGCAAATATTGAAGGGGGGTCATCTGCTGAAGTATATTGAACCCCAAGTCCTCCGCCAAGATTCATTTCTTCGAGCATAATACCGAATTTGTCGTGAATTTTGGCAAACTGTTCGGAAACAATTGCGACTAAATCTGAATAAACCTGTGTTTCAAATATCTGTGAGCCTATATGTGCGTGCAACCCTACCAGCGTTAAGTTGGAAAATCTTTCCTGTATAAGCTCTATAGCTTCATCAAGCTGTGATAAGTCAAATCCGAACTTGCTATCCAGATGTCCTGTCTGGATATATTCGTGTGTATGGCATTCTATGCCTGGGGTTATCCTTAAAAGAATATTTACATACTTATCTTTTGACTTTGCAATGCTGTCTAACAGCTCCAGTTCAAAGAAATTATCGACTGTTATTCTTCCAACTCCAGTTTCAAGCGCAAGTTCAAGCTCTTCCGAGCTTTTATTGTTGCCGTTAAAATAACATCTTTCCATGGGGAAATTTGCGCTTGAAGCTGTAAAGATTTCTCCGCCTGAAACCACGTCCAGACCAAGTCCTTCTTCTTTTAATATTGCGCAAATTGTCTGTGTCATAAACGCTTTTGAAGCGAAGAGGACAGAAACATTTTCATATGGACTAAAAGCCTGTTTATACTGTCTGCAGCTAGCTCTTAATGTGTCTTCGTCATAAACATAAAGAGGTGTTCCGTATTTTTCCGCAAGCTCAACAACATTGCAGCCGCCTATTTCAAGTACGCCATTTTCGTTAATTTTTGCCGTTACAGGCATTATTGATTGATTTACCGTATTTTGCATTTCCTGTTCCTCAAAACTTGTTTATAATTTCATATTTTGTATTTCTCCGGGCGGCTTTGAAACCGGCTTTGCGGATATTATCGACAATTTCATCAACTGTTGTCCTGTTATTTACGCCCGCTGCCCGTACTACGTTTTCCTCAAGCATTGTACCACCAAAATCGTTTGCGCCAAACCTTAAACTAAGCTGCGCAATATTTAACCCCTGTGTAACCCAGGACGCTTGAATATTTGGAATATTGTCAAGAGCAAGTCTTGAAACAGCAAGTATTTTAAGATAATCATGGGCTGTATTTCCTGTCATTGCGAGGAGAGCCTGTGGCTCGACGAAGCAATCCAAAAAAATTTTCCCTGGATTGTTTCGTCGGAAGCATTCGCTTCGCTCTGGGCTTCGGCTCACCGCAATGACAGAGGAACTATTTTTAAAAGGCGCAAAAGTCCACGGAATAAACGCTGTGAAGCCGTTTGTCCTGTCCTGTAGATCTCTTATTTTTAACAAATGATTAGCAATATTGCCATAATTTTCGCCAAAGCCAAAAACCATTGTTGCGGTTGTTTTTAAGCCAGATTCATGGGCTGTTTCCATAACAGAAAGCCATTGTTCCGCTGAAATTTTGTTCGGGCTTATTTTTTGCCTTATTTCATCGTCTAAAATTTCCGCACCACCCCCGGGAATTGACGATAATCCACAATCAATCAGCATTTCCAGAAGTTTTTTGACGGACAAATTATTGTTTTTTGCTATATAAGCAATTTCAGGCGGAGAAAAAGCATGTATGGTTAAGTCAGGAAAATTTTTTCTCAGGTTTTTTATAAGTTCAAGATAATATTCAAGGGGTAAATCCGGATTTAAACCGCCCTGAAGCAGCAGTTGCGTTCCGTTAACAGAAACAAGTTCTTCCACTTTTTTCCTGATAATTTCATAATCAAGAACATAAGAGCCTTTTTCGACCTTATCTTTGTGGAAAGCGCAAAACTCGCACTTGCATGTGCAAATATTAGTGTAATTAACATTTCTGTCTATTACAAATGTTACAGGCTTACTATCAGGGTGAAATTCCTGTCTTTTTTCATCCGCAAGCTGTCCCAGTTCCAGAATATTATTATTTTCGAGAAGTTCAATAATCTGATTTTTATTAAGTCGCATTTTGATTCTGAATAAAAGAATGTAATTGTTAATTATGTTAGCATAAAAAATTTACAGTCTTTTTAAGCAAGAAAAAATCTTGTAAATATTAGCTTAAAGCTAATATAGATAAAGAATTCATGAAAAATTTTGAAAAAATAGCAATTTTCCCCATGCAATTGTTTTTATATAAATACAAGGGGATAGTATTTTATTTTTATGAAAAGAGGAAAAGGAGGAAAAAGTTATTATGGTAGATTTTAACATTAGCGGATTAGGAAATTCCGCTCTATCAAACGGAAACTTTATTAATTGCAAACGGCAAGATGATCCGGTTTATGGAGCAATTTTTTCAGGTTTTAACCAGGTTGGTGTTTGTCCTGAAAAAATGGGTTCTAATTGGATTACAGATGCTATGGGACCCAAGTGGACAGAAGAGCCTAAAATTCCTTTAGCTCCAAAGTCAGAACCACCAAAAATTCCTTTAGCTCCAGAAAAACCCGCAGTTCAGGAAGAACCTGAAGAAAACCCTGCAGAGGCAGAAGTTCCAGATGCATATGAAGAAAAATCCGTCAACCTTGTTAATCTTAATAGATGGAAAATGCCTCAAGGTAAAGACCTCGATCCTGGCTTCGACGTGAGCAATATAGTAAACGAGCTTCCTAATGGATTATCTAAACCTCAAGGTAAAGACCTCGATCCTAGCTTCGACGTGAGCAATAGGGTATATGAGATTCCTAATGGATTATTTAAACCTCAAGGTAAAGACCTCGATCCTAGCTTCGACGTGAGCAATAGGGTATATGAGATCCCTAATTGATTATTTAAATCTTAAAGTATATTCATTCATTAACCTTGGTGATACAGGTTTATCTGGAAAAACCAGAGGAAACAGTTTATTTAACGTATAAAACAGTATAACAAGCAGAAGAGGAGCGTTTAACGCTCCTCTTCTTTGAACTAAAATTTTATTTTAATATTCTATACCGCGGCGAGCCATAACGCCTTCGTCGAAGTAATGTTTAAT
>DYOT01000323.1 GCA_020720345.1 Candidatus Caenarcanum sp. | reverse complement strand
TAAAAAAAGAGAGCTAGTAAAGATGATGAATCTAAAGAGTTTAGGATTAGCAGTATTGCTTACCTTTTTAACTGTGTCCCTTACAGGTTACACATACTCTGTGGCTTCGAGCACTTCTGGAACAAAAAGCAATACAAAAGTCGCAACTTATACCAGACAAGCGGATGAAAACCCTGCTACAAGCTTTATTAAAGCCAGATATGTTTTCAGTAACGCTAAAAAAAGCGAATTTACTCCTGTTTCTGTTTATATCGGCGATACTGAAGTTTTAAAGATTATGCAGGCTGCCGGCAATTTTACTATTGAGCAAAGAGCTAAAATAGTTACGGAAAACATTAATACCGTGATAAGAAACGGTGAAAATGCTGAAAACATAATTCCTGATTTCAAAAAAGGATCTGGAATTATAAAAATCAATGACAGGGTTCTGTTCACAATTGATGCGGGTATAGCAAAAGAATACGAAATGAGTCCATCAGAATTAGCATTTATATGGACAAACAATATCAGAGATGCTCTAGGCGTTTCAAAAATAGTAAGGGATTTTGAACTTTACACAAATTCAATGGAAAAAACCCCTGAATCTTTTACACAAAAATATGGCGCATTTATGCAAACAGGTTTTGCATCCTGGTATGGCGGACAATTTCATGGACAAACAACTGCTGACGGAAGTATTTACAATAAAAACAGATTTACAGCAGCTCACAAAAATCTTCCTTTCGGAACTGTGGTGCAGGTAACAAACCTTTATAACGGAAAGCAGTGTGTTGTTAAAATCACCGACAGAGGACCTTTCGTTAAAGGTAGAATTATTGATCTTTCAAAGGTTGCCGCAAGTGAAATAGGAATGCTTTCATCAGGAGTTTCAAAAGTCAAAGTCGAAGTCCTTGGCAAAGTTTAACCAAATAAATCAGTTATAATACTGCTAAAATCCTAAAGTTTACATAAAAATCCTCCTGGTCAGGAGGATTTTTATAATTACCCGAAATCCTCTATTTTCAGATATAATATTATTAACCATAGAGGATTATGACTTGGCTATAATATCTGAAAAAGAAAAGTTTCCCAAAAAACCGAC
>DYOT01000096.1 GCA_020720345.1 Candidatus Caenarcanum sp. | reverse complement strand
TAACTTAAATTAACTCTTATTTTTCAGCAAGCCTGAAAAGTTCATTTTCAAGCTGCAATCTATATGCTTCAATATCTTCTTCAGAAGCTTCCCGGGGAACATAAATTGGTTTGCCGTAAATATTTTTCACAGTAGCAAAAGGAAAAGGTATTTTATACTTATCCCACGAATTTATTTCGATTTTCCAATTTGAAGAAGGCACAAATGGAATTATAGGCTTTTGCGACATTTGTGCAATCCTTATTACACCTTCCTTAACTTCATGAATCGGTCCTTTCGGTCCATCTACAGTATAGGCAACAGATTTATCGGCTTTTAGAATTTTTAAAATTTCTCTTAATGCCTTTGTCCCGTCTCGTTTCATAGAGCCTCTTACCGTTGAAAATCCAAGTTTTCCGGTAACTCTTGCGATGATTTCCCCGTCCAGGCTCGGGCTTATTAAGAGATGCAGGTCTTTTCTGGCTGGCACTCCAAGCAAACCATACTGCCATCCGTGCCATAAAGCAAAAATAGCAGACTTTATTTGCGGTTTATAGTTAATATTTTCAAATTTACAGGATATATCAAGTAATTTAATCCCTGAATAAGCCAGGTTTGAATATCTTGTTACTTTTCTTTCTTCGTAATCGTGTCTTTCAGTCATATTATTTTTCTTTTAAATAATCGTTTATAATTCTTGCTACTTCTGTGGAAGCAACTTTATCCCCTAAAGTATCCTGAATTTGTCTTAATTCATTTATCATCCAGTCTCTCATTCTGGTATTATGCAGCAAAGACAGAATTTCCTGCGAAATTAATTCCGGTGTTGCACGGTGCTGAATATATTCTTCCACTATTTTTTTACCTGCAATTATATTCGGCAGTGAAACAAATTTTATATACCTCATTAGCAGATAACCCCAATATGCTATATAAGGTCCTTTGTAACTAATAACCATAGGCGTTCCGTACATCGCTGCCTCTAAAGTTATAGTGCCTGAAGCAAGAATTACCGCGTCAGAATTTGCCAGAAGTGCATGATTTTTGTTCTTGAGCACTTTTATATCGATATTATGCTTCTTTCTAAACTCATCCAGATATTTATTAATCAGCTTATCGCTTATATTAGGCGCTTGCCCTATGCAAAACTGGACTTTCTTTGCGTGGCGGTTAATCATATTAGCAGATTCCAGAAAAATTGGGAGCAAATAATTGATTTCCATTTTTCGGCTGCCGGGGAAAATTCCTACAATTTTGTTGTAAGGGTCAAGATTATTTTGTTTTATGAAGTCCTGCCTGTCAAATTCCTTTGGTAACTGCGAAATTAAAGGGTGTCCGACGTATTCGGCATTCACTCCTTCATTTTTATATAATTTTTCTTCAAAAGGGAAAATCGTCATCATTTTATCGACATATTTTTTGACTGTGTCAATTCTGCCTTTTCTTGTAGCCCAAACCTGCGGGGAAATAAAATAAAACACGTCAATTCCACGCTTTTTAAGTTCCTGGGCTATTCTTAAATTAAATCCGCCGTAGTCAATAAGTAGAACCATATCAGGCTTATAATACTGAGTTAAGTAATCTACAAGGTTTTTCCCAAGCTTTATATGGCTGAAAATAGTTTTAATAGCATCAAGCCCGACTACTGCCATTTTGCTGTGGTCGCTGAAAAGCTTTATTCCTTCGTCTTCTAACGCTTTGCCGCCAATAGCTTCGATTTGTATTTCATCATCGAGTTTTCTGAGTTCCCTGACTATATAAGAAGCATGAATATCACCTGAATGCTCCCCTGTTACTATAAATATTTTTTTCATACTGCTATAAATACCATTTTATGTCTGTCTGCAAATTCTACCATCTTTTCTTTTTCTACCACAAAAGTTTCTCCTGCTTCAACGGCAAGAACTTTTCCGCCAAACTTTTTCATTGTTTTCATTGTTCTAAGCCCGACTGCCGGAATATCAAAACGCTTATCCTGATCAGGCTTACTTGTCTTTACTACGACTGCGCTGCCGTTACCCAACTTGCAGCCTCTTTCTATGGCTCTATCTGTACCTTCTATCGCTTCTACTGCAAGTGCCATTTTGTTTTGCACCACTACTGTCTGCCCTAAGTCAAGACCGCCTATAGCTTTTGCTATATGAAAACCGTATTCTATATCTATTTGCTGAACCTCATCCGGTAAATATTTTCCTAAAACACCTTTTTGAGGAAAATATTCCTTAAGGAAAATCGTCTGGTCTATAACGTGTAAGTTATCTTCAGCCAGTGATTCGATAAGTTTAAGCATCAAAGCATCGTCATTAAGCCTTTTTGCCTGTTTTAAAAGAGAAATTGCTTTTGAATCCAGTCTTGGATTACGCAGAAGCATTGTTTTGCTGACTTTGCCTATAAAAGTTATCTGTGTAATTCCTTCTTTATGAGCAATATTAATCATTTTCTGGACTTCTCCAGCCCCGCAGGAGTATACTTTTTTGGCGTATTTTTCAAGTTCTTTTTTATTATCAGGAGAAAGTGATATTGCAATTATTTCATGCCCTGCTGCCGTTGCATTTCTGGCAAGGCTGACAGGGAGTTCCCCGTCTCCTGCAATTAATCCTATAGTTTTATTTAATTCTGTGTTCAATTTCCAATTCTCACTCTGAAATTATTTTCTTATGCCCTCAAATGGATTAAAAATCTTTAGCATCTTTTTTACTCTTTTCTGAAAACCCTTTCCATCCTAGAAATTCAATTTCAGAAATAACGGAAATATTAAAAGATTCATTAAAAATATTAGTCATATTCTTATTATTTATAAACAATCCTTCAAGTGCATAAATCAAAATATTAGTATCTATGATATATCCCTGTCCCATTCGTCTCTCAGTTCTTTACAGACTTTTTCCACATCAATATCAGCATCTTTCCAAACGCCAAAGTAATCAGAAGCTTTTTTTTCCTTATTCTGCTTTTTCTTTAAACTCTCAAGAAAATCATAAACTTTGGAAGTTTGACTTTCTTCCAATTCATTTACCAGTTCATGTAATTTATCTTTAGGTACGCTCATATTTTTTAAGCCTATTCATTATTCAGATATGTTTATTTTAAACCAGTTTTAAAGAAATTTAAACTCATAGCTAATTATACATAAACCAAAGGAAATTTTTAATATTTTATGTAAATGCTAAAATATAATAGATTCTGAATTGGCAAAGCCAACAAATTATGAACACGATGCATGAATCTTGTACATAATTATGTGCATTAGCACTTCAGAATGACAAATGATAATAAATTGAGGATTTAGGCTATTAAAGTTTTTGGCAAATTAACAGGCTTAAAAAAGCAGCAAATTTCACGATTGGAAAAGCTATACAGAAAAAAACTCCCTGCAAGTCAGATAGTTTCTGTAGAATTGGCTGAAGCAGTCGCGGAAATTAGTCATGAAATAAATAAAGAAGTCGCCATTATAATTAACAGGCGGGGACAGATAGTAAGTATCACTGTCGGTGAATTTGACGGGGTAAATATAGATAAATTCAAAAATACAAGAGAAAGTCAGGCGAGGCTTTGCGGTTTAAGATGTATTCATACGCATCCTGCGGGGAGTTATGAGCTTAGTAATGCCGATTTAACCGCATTATCTCTTCACAGGTTTGATGCAATCGCCTGTATAGGAGTGGATAATCAGGGCAAGTTTAGCAAAAAGCAGGGCGAAACTGTAAAATTTGCTGATTCTATACAGATTGCTTTTTTAACGGCTAATAATGAAC
The DNA here is from genome assembly GCA_020720345.1 of Candidatus Caenarcanum sp. Classification (GTDB taxonomy): domain Bacteria; phylum Cyanobacteriota; class Vampirovibrionia; order Gastranaerophilales; family UBA9971; genus DYOT01. The sequence goes on along the minus strand of DYOT01000096.1, from coordinate 1,842 downwards.
AATGGCATATTCATGAGCCTGCCACTGTAAGAAAAACTTCCGAACTTGATTTCACAGAACTTCTTGATGAAATTGAAAAAGAATTTACTGCTAATAAGGCTTTAATAATTTCTGATGAAAAAGAGAGGGCTATTCTTGTTAGTTTGCAGACTGAAGGTACAAGTGAAAGCAGTCAAAAAGAATCGCTTTTTGAGCTTGAACAGCTTGCGGATACCGCAGGAGCTGTAGTAATAGACATACTTGTCCAGAAAAAATCACATCCTTCAGGGGCAACATATTTAGGTAGCGGTAAAGCAAAAGAACTTGCTCTTATGGTGCAGGAAAAAGGCGCAAATCTGGTAATAGTTGATGCAGAACTCTCTGCCAGGCAGCAAAAAACTCTTGAAGAAGAGGTAAGAGTAAAAACCATTGACAGAACAGAGTTAATACTCGATATATTCGCACAAAGAGCAAGAACAAGAGAAGGAAAACTACAGGTAGAGCTTGCGCAGCTTAAATATTTATACCCACGCCTTGTAGGGGCAGGATTATCACTTAGTCGTCAGGGAGGCGGAGGCATAGGGGGCGGAATTGCCACAAGAGGTCCCGGTGAAACAAAACTTGAAATTGACAGGCGGCGCATTAAAGACAAAATTAACGCACTTGAAAATGAAGTTGAGGAAATTAAAGGGCAAAGGGCACAGCAAAGAAAGCTCAGAGAAGCAAACAGCATTCCTGTTGTGGCTATAGTAGGCTATACAAACGCAGGAAAATCAACACTTTTAAATGCGCTGTCAAATTCAGATGTGTTTACTGAAAACAGGCTTTTTGCAACGCTTGACCCAACGACCAGAAAAATTAAGCTTCATGACATGTCTGATATTTTACTTACAGATACTGTAGGGTTTATTCAGCGTCTTCCCACCACTCTGGTTAAGGCTTTTCGTGCGACTCTGGAAGAAGTAACAAGAGCGGACGTGATTTTGCATGTTGTTGATCCTGTCCATCCTAATTTTCAGCAGCATGTAGATACTGTTTATGATATTTTGCTTGAACTGGGTGCTGATAAAAAACCTATAATTACAGTTATTAACAAAATTGACCTTGTTAAAGACGAAAATTTATTTGAAATGCTTACTGAAAAACTTCCAAATAAAGTAAAGATTTCTGCTCTTCAGCGAAAAGGCTTTGGCTGTCTGCTTGAAAAAATTCAGGAAATTTTACTACAGCAAATTATTCAAACAAATTAAAGCTTAATTTTGCTTTGGGATTTTTTTCAAGAGATATAAAATTTTTCAGGCAGCGATTTTTAAATCAAGGTAAATATTTAAAGATTGTAAAATGGAGTTGATTTTTTCCACACTTACATTTTGATAATCATGTTCTTCATATCGGTTAAGTTGTTGGCGGGATATTCCGACAAGTTTTGCTAAATCCTGCTGGGAAAGTCCTTTTGATATCCGTATTTTAGTTAAATTTTTTAATAACTCTATAAATGTTACATCTTTAGGAAGTTCAAACTTGCCTTGTTTCAGTTCCTCGTACTCTGCAACTTCCTTTTCAAGCTGATTTATCATAATTTCATAGCTATTTTTATATGTCTCTTTAAAATCTTTTTCCATAGTGGAAGATTCAAGAAGTTTTGAGAGTTCCAGCTTGAATTTATTAATGGATTCGAGAGTCCTATTTTTTTGTTTTTCGCTTTTAATCATATATATTCTCCTCTAATGAATTATTTTTATTATTCCTCGTTCTATCCCATCTCTTGATAAGGTAAAGAAATAAAAAAACTCCCCTAACCTACCTATTTGCGGATAAAACTCAATTTTATTTTCATGCCACATAAGGAACTTTTGGTTGTTA
>DYOT01000322.1 GCA_020720345.1 Candidatus Caenarcanum sp. | reverse complement strand
GTTAAAAATTAAATAACCAATAAAGACAATGATTTAAGGCTTCGTGCGAAGCGGGTGTCGTTTAAAACCGAAACGGCTGTGATGAGCTAGCGAAGCAGGAGTATAAAAAGCTAAAGTGGCTTAGCCACATTTATAAGTACTCGACTCATGAATCGTATACTTGTAAAGAAGCGGATGCTTCCTTTGCCGCTTTGTAAGCTTTTGGAACTCGTTTGTAGGCGTTGGCGGTTTTAACAAGACACATTCTAAGGTTTTTAGCCTGTTATTAATAAAAAATAAAGAAAAGAAAAGAAAATTATGGCAAAAGATGAAAGTTTTGATGTAGTATCAGAGTTTGACCAACAAGAATTGGTTAACGCTGTTGACCAAACCAAAAGAGAAATGCAAGCAAGGTTTGACCTCAAAGATTCCGGCAGCATAATTGAAATGGAAGCCGGAAAAACTATTACTATCACAACAAAAGATGATTTAAAATTAAGAAATATAATTGATATTCTTCAGTCAAAAATGGTGAAAAGAAATTTAAGTCTTAAAATACTTGATCTCCAGAAAATAGAGCATGCTCTTGGAGGAACAGTAAGACAGTTAATAAACCTTAAAAAAGGAATAGACACGGACATTGCAAAGAAAATTGTTGCGGATATAAAAACTTCAAAATTAAAAGTACAGGCTGCAATCCAAGGTGATCAGGTCAGGGTATCAGGGAAAAACAGAGATGATCTTCAACAGGTTATCGCACTTCTGAGAGAAAAGCAGGACGAATATAACGTGGCCTTGCAATTTAACAATTACAGATAAGATACAAGATATAATTATAAAGCAAAATCGGTCTGAGATAGGCTATCAGCCGTTTTTTGAAATAAAAAATATATCAATCAAAAAATTGACATAAATTTTTTTGTAAACTTTTGTAAAAAAATACCAATAACCTGAAATCGCTTCGAGTATTTAAACTTTATATATATAAGGTGATAAAATATATACTTTATATAGATTAGTGTAGGTAATACAGAAGAACAGGAGTGTAGCTCATGTCTGTAGTTAGTGTATCAGGACTTCCTTTACAGGTTAATGCGCCTATTATCTTA
>DYOT01000095.1 GCA_020720345.1 Candidatus Caenarcanum sp. | reverse complement strand
GCAAAATCTGAAAAAATTAAATTAAACTTTTATGCTAAAATGTGTTCGTATCAAAGAAGAAGACTGAAAAGAAAAATGCAAAACATTGATAAAACATATATAGAAATCCTCAATACGTTGAAGCAAAAGATAAAAACGGCTCAGCTAAAAGCAAGTCTTGCTGTTAATGCCGAAATGCTCATTTTGTATTGGGAAATTGGCAAGATAATTCTTGAAAAGCAAAAACAAGAGGGTTGGGGAGCAAAAATTATTGATAACCTTTCTCATGATCTCAGTACAAATTTCCCTGAAATGAAAGGTTTTTCGACTCGTAATTTAAAATACATGCGTAAATTTGCTGAAACCTATCCTGATTTTAAATTTGTGCAAGTACCGCTTGCACAAATTACCTGGTATCATAACATAACTATTCTTGACAAAATAAAAAACAAAAAAGAACGGTTGTGGTATGCAAATAAAACCGTTGAATTTGGCTGGTCAAGGAATGTCCTTGTTCTTCAAATAGAAAGTCAACTTTACCAACGACAAGCGATAGCCGATAAAACATCAAACTTTAAAAATACGTTACCGGTTCCACAATCAGAACTTGCACATAATATGCTAAAAGATCCGTATAAATTTGATTTTCTTGGTATTGGACAGGAGTCTCAGGAAAAAGAAATTGAAAATGCACTTGTCCTGCACATGAAAAAGTTTTTACTTGAACTTGGGGTGGGTTTTGCCTTTGTAGGTCAGCAATATCACCTTGAAGTAGGAGAACAGGATTTTTATATAGATTTGTTATTTTATCATTTAAAATTACGCTGTTATGTAATAATAGAGTTAAAATCAAAAGAATTTAAGCCTGAATATGCTGGCAAATTAAATTTTTATTTATCTGCGGCAGACGATTTATTAAGACATCCTGATGATAAACCATCAATAGGAATTTTACTTTGTAAAAATAAGAATAACGTAATTGCAGAATATGCCCTAAAAGACATTAACAAACCTATAGGTATTTCTGAATATACTCTTACTCAAGCAATCCCTGAAAATCTCAAAACTAACCTTCCTACTATCGAGGAGCTGGAAGCGGAACTTTCAGATGTAGAGAACGAATAAAAAAGAGAAATCAATTATGGAAGCAATAAAATTCGACGAAATTGTTGACAGTATGGACATGCAAACTGATGAAGCCGGTTTTTACCTGAATAAAAAAACAGGTGAAATAATATTTGCGGCAGATGAAGATGGAAATCCTGAAACAGAAAAATTTGAAGATAAAAAACTCAGAGATGTTATTATTGATTCAATAAAAAGAAAAGGTGCATTCAGAAGGTTTAAAGATATGGCTTACAGGCATGGAATTCTTGAAAATTGGTATGAATTTAAAAATATAGCTTTAAAACAGATTGCAATAAATTGGTGCAAAGAAAATAATATAAATTATACAGATTAGGGAACAAAAAATTTAAAATAATATCTATAATATAATAGTTTGGGGCAAATTATCGGAAATAAGGCAATTGTTAAAAACAAAGAAAAAATCTTACGGCAATACATGGTGGGGACAAACATGGATCGAAGCTCTTGAAAGAATTGATTCAAACAGACTTGCAAGAGGCAAAACTTATGCAAATGCCGGTAGAGTAAAAAATATAAAATTCAGCAACGGCAATATTTCTGCCGGTGTAAAAGGTTCGTATTATGACTCTTACAATATAAAAATAAATCTTGAAAAATTTACAAAAGATGAAATAAAAAGCATAAAAGAAATAATTTCTCAAAACCCCTCCATTGCTATTGAACTTGGAATGGGTAAGTTGCCTGAATCATTTCTGGATCTCTTAGAAAAAGAGAAATTATCCTTGCTTCCCAAGAGATGGAGAGATTTAAAATCAAGCTGTTCCTGCCCTGATTCTGCCAATCCTTGCAAACATCTTGCAGCAGTTTATTATATGATTGCAAATGAAATAGATAAAGACCCTTTGATTCTTTTAAACCTTAAAGGAATTGAAAAAGAAGAATTAATAAAGGCTTCTGGTCTTGAAACACTAACTAAACAGTTAAATGAAAATCCTATAAAAACTAAATTTATTGAATTATCAGAATTAAAACTTAAAGAAATCAATATAAATCCTGATGATTTTGAATTTTCTTTTCCTAAATATGATATAAGACCTTTATTATCGCTACTTCCTGATAATCCGCCTTTCTATAATGAAGGAAATTTCAAGACTTTTATTGAAAATATTTACAAAATAGTTTCTCAACAGCTTGATTCCAGCTTTCCGGAAATAGAAGAAGACCCTGCGCTTATTAGAAACGAATTTCAACTGGAATTTGTAAAGGATGACTACAGTCCCAAAAGCATATTCAGGTTGAAAATTATTCCTTATGAAAAGTATTTTGAAGCGGATAAACAAGGAATAATTGATGAAATAACAAAAAATCATCTTTTGAATTATAAAAATGAAAGTATTTATGATTCAAATAAAAAACCTCCAAGCTTTAGTTCAGAAAAAGCTATTTTTCCTATTTTTAATAAAGAGTCAGAAAAATTTGAACTAAAATCGAAAAGAGCTATTTCTGCCGTTGAAATAAAATCCGGAATAAATTACTTTTTAACTACAAATCTCAATATAGAATATGATATAGCTTCAGAAAGTTTCGCTTTTTTAAATATTTTATCTTCTATGGCTCTTGGATTTGTAAAAGCCAATTTATTCTTGCCGGAAGTCATTTTTGAATCCGCAGATGCTTTTACTGTAAGATATATTCCGTTTATTAATGACACTAAAATTCAGGAGCAGATTGACAAATTAAAACAAATTATGCCTGTAAGTATCTGCAATAATGGTGATAAATTTATTTCGGAAGATGCAGTAATTGACCTGCTTTCGCTATTTATAACTAATACAGTAAAAAAGATTATTTACAATCAGGATAGCCCCCCAAAAGATAAAATAATGCCTGTTTTTGCTTATGATTATTTATTCAAATCAAATAATTTTGCAGAAAAAAATATCGGACAAAGTATTTCAAACTGGCTGGAAAAACTTTATATAAGCAAGAAAGATATTTCGCCGATTGTAAGAATAGAAAGTTCATCAGGTGAAGATTTTGAGATTTTTGTAGATGTTGTCAATAAAAAGAATTCTCTTGACCCGATAATTCAATATAAAGAGCTTTTTAAAGAACCTAAAACAAAGAAAGCAAAACAATCGCAGGAATTTTTCTCATTGCCGGCTGCTGCTGTAAGAATTGAAACAGCAAAACAGTTAATCATTGCAGGGGAATATTTTAAGGAATTAAAAGAAATCGTTGACACAAGAGGTGAATCAGCCCCTGTAGTTTCTATGTATAAAATTTCGGAAATATTTTTAAACACGGCAAATATTTTTAATGTTCTCGAAATTGAAATAATTTTTCCGAAAGAACTTAAAAAACTTGCTTTTCCTAATCTATACGCAAAAGCAAAACTTAAAAAACACAATGAAACAGGTGAAAGTTATTTAAATCTTAATGAATTGCTCGATTTTTCTTACGAAATAGCTCTCGGAAATGAAACAATCCCGCTAAAAGATTTCAGAAAACTGGTGAAAGAAACGCAGGGAATTATTAAGTATAAAGACCAATATGTTCTTTTAAAGCCTGATGAAGTTCAAAATATTTTAAACAGACTGAAAAATCCGATTCCTGAAATGACTTCTTCAATGCAGGCTTTATATACAGCGGTTTCAGGCGAAATAAACGGCATGAAATTCCAAGCTGATGAGGCTTTACAGAAAGTTCTTGAGGATTTTACAAAAATAGAAGATATTTCTATTCCCGAAAACCTTAATGCAACTTTAAGACCGTATCAGGAAAGAGGGTTTAAATGGCTTTATTCAAATTCGAAAAAGCAATTCGGCTCCTGTATAGCTGATGATATGGGGCTTGGAAAAACTATTCAGGTTATAACCCTGCTTTTGCAGTACAAAAACGAACATAAAAAGCCAAAACCTTCGCTTGTAATCTGTCCGACAACATTAATCGGAAACTGGGAAAAAGAGTGTCAGAAATTTGCTCCGACACTCAATTTAAATATCTATCACGGTTCTGAAAGGCAACTTGAGCTTAAAAATATTGATATTTTAATCACTAGCTACGGGACTTTCAGGAGGGATGTCAAAAAATTCAGTACAAAAAACTGGAATTTCCTGATAATCGACGAAGCACAGAATATTAAAAATTCTGAAACAGCTCAAACAAAAGCTATAAAATCCTTAAAAGCAGATAACTATATTGCAATGACAGGTACGCCGGTTGAAAACAGGTTAACCGAGCTATGGAGTATTTACGATTTTATAAATAAAGGATATCTTGGCAGTTTGACGCAGTTTAAGACAGAGCTTGCAACACCAATCGAGAAATACAGAGATAAAGATGTTGTGGAAAAACTCAAAAAAGCAACTGCACCTTTTATTTTAAGAAGATTAAAGACAGATAAAACCATTATTTCAGACTTGCCGGATAAAATTTCTTTTGATGAATACTGCTATCTTACAAAAGAGCAAGCGGCTGTTTATCAAAATATTGTTGACGATATAATGCAGCAGGTAGAAAATTCCGACGGCATTCAAAGAAGAGGACTTATCTTCAAGCTAATAACTTCGCTAAAACAAATTTGCAACCACCCTGCACATTTTGCTAAAAAGGGAAGTATTGAATCAGAATCATCCGGCAAAGCTTCAAAGACTCTGTCTATAATAGAAAACCTGCTTGATAACAAAGAAAAAGCTCTTATATTTACTCAATATCGAGAAATGGGAGATATTTTACAGGAAATTATCAAAAAAGAGCTTAAAGAAGAAGCTATTTTCTTTCATGGCGGAATTTCAAGGAAAAAACGTGATGAAATGGTTAATTCATTCCAAAATGACAGAAAAACAAGGTTAATGATAATTTCTTTAAAAGCCGGCGGAACCGGTTTAAATCTTACAGAAGCTTCTAACGTAATCCATTATGATTTATGGTGGAATCCTGCCGTTGAGAATCAAGCAACAGACAGAACTTACAGAATTGGGCAGGATAAAAACGTCATGGTTCATAGGCTTATTACTCTTGGGACTTTTGAAGAAAAAATCGACGAAATCATAAAATCTAAAAAAGAGCTTGCTGATTTAACTGTTTCAACAGGTGAAAACTGGATTACAGAAATGTCAAATAAAGATTTGCGGGATATATTTACGCTTTACAAAAAATAAAGAGGCTTATATTATGTCAAACATAACAAAATGGTCTGATATAAAGAATTCTCTAAATGAATTCAGTAAAGAAGATTTGATTAATTTAGTTAAAGACCTTTATAACAAATCATCTGCCAACAAAATGTTTATTAATGCCAGATTTAGCGATTCAAATAAGGCAGAATCTTTTGAAGAATATCTTGAAAAGTTGATAAAGGCTTTTAATACTGATTATTCTCGACCAAAATTATCTGATGCAAGAAAGCTTATAAATAATTATAAAAAAGCCACGGGCGACTTGATGGGGACTTTAAAGTTGATGATAACTTATGCTGACAAGGCAATTTATTATTCAGACATGAATAATTATTATGGAGATAGCCTTGTAAA
>DYOT01000321.1 GCA_020720345.1 Candidatus Caenarcanum sp. | reverse complement strand
TGGTGATCCCAAGGGGACTCGAACCCCTGTTTCCGGCGTGAGAGGCCAGCGTCCTGGGCCACTAGACGATGGGACCAATTATTATATTAGTCTATATTACAAAAATTGTATGATTTGTCAATGTTTTAGATGGAATGAAAATACCAGTCTTATTTTTAGGCAACCTCTAAAAATTGCCCTTTTGCCTGATGGCTGCGTTGTTTGTCACAAAAATGCTCACATACTTAGAAAATTTAAATATGTCTTAAATTTTCCAAATTAAATAGAGTTAAATAACTTTTTATGATATATTTATAATAGAGTGCTATTCAGACCGGAATAAATACACATTTTTTATGGAGAAAATTATGGTGACAGTCAGTATAGAAGAAATAAAACAGAATTTTCTTGGCTGGTTGCAAAACGTAGAAGCAGGCGAAAAAGTTATTATACTAAAATCCAATAAACCTATGGCTGAGATTATACCATTTGAATCTGACGATGCAGAATTACGACCAATGGGGCTTTGTAAGGGGGAGTTTACTGTGCCTGATGATTTTGATAGCCCTTTACCCGAAGATATTATTCAAGAATTTGAGGGTAGATGAAGCTTTTATTGGATACTCATATTTTTCTCTGGTTTATAACAGGTGATGAACGGTTGCCTGAAAAATTTCAAAAAGAGATTCGCTTACAGAAAAATGAAGTATATCTGAGCGTTATTTCGTTTTGGGAAATTATTGTAAAATATCAAATTGGCAAGCTTCCTTTGCCGTTGCCTCCTGAAAAATATATCCCGGAACAAAGGGAGAAACATCTAATCCAAAGTTTGAGATTAACCGAAGAAGAAATTTCCGTTCTTTCAACATTGCAGCCGCTGCATCGGGACCCTTTCGACAGGATGTTGATATGTCAGGCTTTATCAAAGAATCTAACCATTGTGACTGTTGATGAAGCTATCTGTAAGTATTCTGTCAACATATTGTGACTAAAATTTAAAAGCGCTTCCCCCATACATTGCTTACGGCATAGCTTCTTAATTCTCTCAAATTCAAGACACAAAAAAAATCCCTTTCCTTAAAAAAATAAAGAAAGGGATTTTTATATTATTTATAAAA
>DYOT01000320.1 GCA_020720345.1 Candidatus Caenarcanum sp. | reverse complement strand
CAGGAAGTATTTTAAAAATACTTGAAGCAACAGTGCCTAAAATCAAGGTTGTTGACGGGCAGATTGAACAGGTTCCGCTTGATAATTTAAATGCCAGTATTTTGTGTGTCCCTTATAACGCTTTGTATGGCTTCAATAAAACTTCTATTGCCCCTGATAAAAACTATAAATATAATATTTTAGCGATGCACTGTTCATATAACAGCGTAAAATGCCCTGAATTATCAAAGCATGCCTCTGAAGAACTTATAGATTCTGAGAAAATTAACGGCTCGTCATGGGATTATGTTGCACTGGGACATTACCACAAGTTTACACAGCTTGAAGATAATATATATTACTCGGGAGCAATAGAAAGAACATCCTCAAACGTCTGGCAGGAAGCACAGGACAAGAAAGGCTTTATTGAATACAATCTTATAGATAAAAAACTGATATTTCATTCTTTAAATAACCCGAGAAAAGTTTATGACATCAGGCAAATTAATGCTGAAAACCTTTGCGCAGAAGATATTAATGTTAAAATTGACGAGGAAATTTCCAAAATAAATGATTTTGACAGCTCCATAATAAGATTAACCGTTGAAAATATTGACCCTCTGGCTTTAAAAAAGCTGGATTACAAAAAAATAAGGGAATACAGGAAAAAAGCGGTTCATTTTCTGTTAAATTTTATAAAAAAGGATGTAAATTTAACTTTTGACAATGACGGAAATCCTGTTGAAAAGCAAAAAAATCTTTATGAGTCTCTGGAAGAAGAATTAAAAACTTTCGAACTTGCTCAGGGGTTAAATCAGGAAAAATTTAACAAGCTAGCGTTTGAATATTTAAAAGACGCAAATACATGATAGAATAATGCACATGAACATTGATTTAATAAAAGAAAAAATAGCATGGTATAAATTATTATTTACAGTTCTTGTAACGCTTGCCGTTGGAACTGTTGGCTGGTTTTCTGCAAATTATTCTAAAGCTATACATTTCTTTGTGGTTATTGATACGATTTTCATTACAAGTTTTTTGCTTGGAATTATTTTTTGCTTTGCTAAAGTATACTGCCTCAAAATTAAATTTAGGATTTTTCTTGAATTTTATAAAGGC
>DYOT01000319.1 GCA_020720345.1 Candidatus Caenarcanum sp. | reverse complement strand
AATTTTATAAAGGCAGTATGCGAAGCAAAGGACTCCACTCATAACTAATGAATCAAAACACTAGAAAGAGTGCGCAAAAACGCACTCTTTCTTTTTAATAAAATAAGTTTTAATATAATATATAATTATTTAAAAAAGAGGATTTGTTTTATGTCAAGGGATTCAAGACAGCTAACGATAAATGAAGTGGCAAGAATACCTTTTTTTAATGATTTGCAGGATGCGGATCTTAAAATGCTATCTGAAATGCTGGAAATATATAATTATGAAAAAGATAAATATATTTTCAAAGAAGGCGAAATTCAGGATTCAATGTTTTTCATAATGGAAGGCTCTGTAATAGTGTTGAAAGAGACTGAAAGTGGAAATCAGGAAACACTCGCCCAATTTGCATCCCCGCAGGTTATTGGAGAAATGGCGCTTATTTCTCCCGGAACACGCTCAGCAAGTATTATGAGCATTACACCGGTAACAGTTATTAGATTTGGCTGTTCTTCGTTTGAAAAAATAATAAAAACAAAGCCGCTGTTGGCTGTAAATATTCTTAAAAAAGCTGGAGATACAGTCTGCACAAGACTAAAAAAAGCTAATCAAACATATCTGAAAGCAATACACGAACCTAAAAATGCCTAACAACCCTACAAAAGAGGGCTTGAGAAATGCTAAATAAAGAAAAATGACCAAAATAATAATCTTTTAATTTATTCATCGTAAGTAGGACAGGCTGCGCCGGTTTTACGTCCCTTCTTGGCATCGTCATCTTCTTTTTGTTCTTGCATCATAGGCATGCCTTTTTCCATAAATTTTTCATGCATTTTTTCATGCATGTAATGAGGATGCTTGTGTTGCAAGAAATGAGGGTTTTTGGCAGCATAAATTGAACTTCCTGTCATAGAAACCAGAGCAAGTATTATCAATAGCCAACCTGTTATAAAGCCAAGATTTTTTAGCCAGCTTTGCTCGACTTTTGCTGCGAAATATAAGACAAAGAAAGCTAATGCAAGAGCAAAAGCGACATGTAAAAAAATGAATGTCAGAAACAATATTGTTCCCATACTTTCCCCTCCTTATTATAGTAAGTACACGTCTCTGTTTTTTTGGTA
>DYOT01000094.1 GCA_020720345.1 Candidatus Caenarcanum sp. | reverse complement strand
AATGGAGCGTAGGGGAGTCGAACCCCTGACCTCTTGAATGCCATTCAAGCGCGCTACCAACTGCGCTAACGCCCCATAGTATATTTTTTCATACCGGACTTTAACCCGAAGAATCTATCTAATATAGAATTAAAGCTTAATTCCTAAATTAAATTCAGATTAACACTATGCTAGAATTAATATTACAAATAAAAAAATATTCACGCAAGTTAATTATGTTATAAAAAATGCCGAATTATTTATCACAGAATGAATTAAATCAGATAAAAAAAACACTTGAAAATGGTGGAATAATTGCATTTCCTACTGATACTGTATGGGGGATAGGCTGCCTGCCTGAAAACAAAAAAGCTGTAGAAAAAATTTATTCAATTAAATCAAGAGACAGAGGAAAACCTCTTATTCTGCTCGGCAAAAATCTTGATGCGCTAATGTCTTATGTAGAAGCCATGCCGAAAGTTGCTGTAAATATTGCAAAAAAGTATTTCCCCGGAGCTATAACACTTGTTATAAAAAAAAGTTTGCGTACTCCTGATTTTGTTACAGCGGGTTTTGATACTGTCGGGATAAGAATTCCTGATTGTCCGATATTTATAGAAGTGCTCGAAAAATGCACAGAATATGGGGTTCTTGCAACGACAAGCGCAAATATTTCAGAGACAGCTGCTGCTTTAATAAAACAGGAAGTTATAGATTCTATAGGCAGCGAAATTGATTATATTCTTGATGATTACGGGTGCATTCCCAAAGGAGTGGAATCAACAGTAATTTCTGTGGATGAATCGAACGCTATAAGAGTTTTAAGGCAGGGAGCAGTTTTTCTGTCTTAAGATAATTAACTCACTAGTATAGTTTCTAATATTTTGTGTAATTCTTTAATGTTGACATCAAGCCCGCCGAAAGAAACTCCGTGGGCTGACATTCCGTTACAATGAAAGCGTTTAGCTGATAATTCGTGAGCTGACATGCTATTACAGGAAAATCTGTTACCGGTCATGCATTTTGCGTTTATTTCTGCTATTATTTCCGCAATATCCACTTTTGAACTCATTTTTCAGCTCCTCCTTTTATCATAATTGCCCCGCATATTTAAAAGATATTATATGTATATAAAAAAGATTGACTGTATATAATTGCCTTTTTTTAGAAAATTTTGGAGTAATTTTTACATTTCTTAAAGAAAGAATTTTAAGCTCTAAAATGCATAAAAAAGCCTCGAATTTAATTCGAGGCTTTTTGTATACTGAAACAGATTAAGTCAGGTTTTCTGTTCCCCTGTACTCTGCATATTTTTCACGCGGATGATAATGAAGGTGAAGCAATTCATGGCTTTTGTGTCCGCATGGTTCGCCCAAAAACTCTTTATAAAGTTGTTGGATATAAGGATTTTCGTGTGAACACCTGGTCTTGCTCTTCTGGTCATCTTTATATAAACCTGCTGATCTGAGTTTTCTAACTTCGTTATCAACGTTTCTTGGCTGTCCGCCGCCGCCGATACAACCACCCGGGCAAGCCATAACTTCCACGAAGTGATAAGGAACTTCAAGATTTTTCTCTCTTGCATCTCTTATTTTATTTATGACATATTCCACATTGCCTAAGCCGTGAGCAACAGCAACTCTAACGTTGTGTTCGCCAACTTTTATTTCGGCTTCCTTCACGCCATCAAGTCCTCTTACCTGAGAAAGTTCGATATTTTCTAAGCATTTACCGGTTACAAGATAATTTACACTTCTTAAAGCAGCTTCCATAACACCGCCTGTAGCCCCGAAAATTGTTCCGGCACCGCTGTATTCACCTAATAAAAGGTCTGCTTCGGTTTCAGGCAGATTCTCAAAGTCAATTCCAGCCTGCTTAATCATTCTGGTCAATTCTCTTGTGGTTAATGATATATCAACATCCTGTTGACCGGAAGCGTACATGTCCTTGCTTCTGTGAATTTCAAATTTCTTCGCTGTACATGGCATTATTGAAACCATAAAGATTTTTGAAGGGTCAATATTTATTTTTTCGGCATAATATGTTTTTGAAAGTGCTCCCAGCATTTCGTGAGGGGATTTGCAGGTGGAAAAATTAGGTATCATATCGTGATGGTATTTTTCCATAAAATCAACCCATGCCGGACAACAGCTTGTAATTAGAGGAAGAACAGAATTATCAGAGGTAAATCTTTTTATAAATTCGGTACCTTCTTCAACTATAGTTAAGTCGGCAGCAAAATTGGTGTCGAATACAGCTTCAAATCCGATTCGTCTTAAGAGCGTATAAAGCTTTTTAGTAGCAATTTCTCCGCTTTCCATACCGAAGTATTCGCCGATAGCGACCCTTACAGCAGGTGCAATTTGAACTACACAGTATTTTGACTCATCCTGAAGTGCATCCCATACGACTTTGGTTTCATCATATTCATAGATAGCTCCAACAGGACAATGTGCAGAACACTGACCACAGCTTACGCATGGTGATTCTGCCATACTGAAATCAGCCGCCGGTGCAATTCTTGTTTTAATACCCCTGTCTGCAAAAGACAAAGCCCATACATTTTGCAAATTCTGGCAAACTTGAACACATCTTCCGCATTTGATGCATTTTTCAGGCTCAAGAACTATAGTTTTATTAGAATCATCAATTTCGATAGGAGGAATAACCTTGTCAAAATATTCTTCTTTTATACCGAACTCGGCAGCAAACGACTGAAGTTCGCAATTTTGGTTACGACCGCAGCTTAAACAGTCATTAGGATGGTTTGAAAGTATCAATTCAAGGACTGTTTTTCTTATTTCAACAATATCAGGGTCATGAGTAATTATATCCATTTTTTCTTCTATTGCTGTACAACAGGCTCTTAGCATTTTAGGAGAATTTTTTATCCTAACTACGCATATTCCGCAGCTTCCCGTCGGATCAAGGTCTTTATGCAGACAGAGAGAAGGTATTTTCATATTTACCTGTCTTGCCGCTTCCAGTATTGTTGTTCCTTTTTCTACCTCAACAGGAATTCCGTTTATAATTGCATTTATCATTTTTATTGTTCCTCTTTTAGATTATTCTTAAAATTCTTTTATGCTTTTGTCATTGCTAGGAGGACTTTGTCCGACGAAGCAATCCAAACATTCTCGTTTGTTTTTGCTTTGGATTGCCGCGCTCCCGTTGGTCGCTCGCAATGACAAATGTATTACTTTTTAATTGCATTAAACTTACATATTTCAAAACATTTGTTGCATTTTATGCAAACTTCAGGTTTTATGGTAAAACCCACTGTTCTATCGCCTTCAATTGCGCCAACAGGGCAATTTTTCTGGCACATTCCGCATTTAACGCAAGTTTCGGTTATGATTAAATAGGTATTTAATGCTTTACATTTACCTGAAGAACATTTTTTATCGTTAATATGTTCAAGATATTCAGCCTCAAAGTATCTTAGTGCTGAAACAATCGGATTTGGTGCAGTTTGTCCCAATCCGCAAAGCGAAGCTTTTTGCATAGCTTTGGAAATCAGCTTAAGTCTTTGAAGATCTTTAATCTCTCCATTACCGGAAGATATTTTCTCAAGCAGATTAAGCATCTGTATGCCGCCTATTCGACAAGGAGCACATTTTCCGCATGATTCATCAACACAGAATCCAAGATAAAATTTTGCTATATCAACAACACAATCATCTTCATCAAGGACAATCATACCGCCGGAACCCATAATTGAGCCAAGCTGGTCAAGATGTTCGTAACTGACTTGTGTATCCAGATAATCCACAGGAATAAGACCGCCTGAAGGACCGCCTGTCTGAACGGCTTTTATTTTCTTGTTATTAAGTATTCCGCCGCCAATTTCTTCGATAATTTGTCTTAAAGTCACGCCCATCGGAACTTCAACAAGTCCTGAATTTTTAATTTTTCCGGTTAAAGCAAAGACTTTTGTTCCTTTTGATTTTTCTGTTCCGATGCTTCCAAAAGATTCACCGCCGTGAAGTAAAATATATGCTACGTTGGCTAATGTTTCAACGTTGTTTATAACTGTAGGTTTATTCCATAAGCCTTTAACAGCCGGAAATGGAGGACGTGGTTTTGGATAGCCTCTTTTTCCTTCGATTGAAGCAATAAGTGCTGTTTCTTCTCCGCAGACAAATGCGCCTGCGCCAAGCCTTATTTCTATATCAAATTTAAAGTCGGAACCCAAGACATTACTGCCCAAAATACCACATTTATAGCAATCATTTATTGCTTTTTGTATTCTTTCAATTGCCAGAGGATATTCCGCTCTTATATAAAAAATGCCTTTTGGCGAGCCTGTTGCGAAAGCTGCAATCATCATTCCTTCTATTACGGAATGAGGATCGCCTTCAAGCACGCTTCTATCCATATATGCGCCGGGATCGCCTTCATCAGCATTACATATAACAAATTTCTCTTCGCTTTGAACATTTTTTGTGAATGTCCATTTTAGATGAGTAGGGAATCCTGCTCCACCTCTTCCTCTTAAACCGCTTTTTTTCATCTCTTCAATTACTAAATCAGGGTTAAGTTCGAATATGGATTTTTTTAATGCCTGATATCCGCTTTTTGAGAGATAATCCTCAATAGATTCAGGATTAATCAAGCCGCAATTTCTGAGTACTATTTTCTTTTGTATATTGTCGCTTTTAAAAACAAGATTTTCTATAATTTGCCCCTGCATTGATTTTTCGATAATTTCAGGAACATCTTCTTCTTTAACGTATCCGTAAAAAACAGCAGGCTGGTTTTCGATTTTTACTTCAATCATCGGTTCAGCGTAACACATGCCTAAACAGCCGCATTTATCCAATTTAACAGGAATATTTTTATTGTTAATTTCATCAAGCAGTGACAGATAAACTCTGTCAGAGCCTGCCGCAATGCCGCATGTACTCATTCCAACTTTTATATAATTTGTTTCTTCTTCTTTACCCGACTTATCATTATATTTTTCGAGAGATTCTCTGGTTAAATTCATCATATTTGGTATCCTTTTTATATTGGTCTATCGAGTTCTAAAACCTTTAACCGAAATCAAATTGTATCAATGCTTTGATTGGTTACATAAGAAAGGTGATGACTATCACCCTTTTTCTTTATATTCTTTAAGAATTTTCATAAATTCGTCTTTTGTCATTTTTCCGTAAACTTTACCATTTACCGTAACGACAGGAGCGAGTCCGCAGCATCCCAAACACCTTACATGTTCGAGCCTGAACATTTTATCTTCGGTTGTTTCGCCTTCTTCAATTTTGAGTTCGGCTTTAACCGCATTAAGAATTTCGGTTGCACCTTTTAAATAACATGCCGTACCCATGCACACTGATATTTTGTACTTGCCTGGGGCAGAAAGACTAAAATAATTATAGAAGGTTAAAACTTCATAAATTCTTGCCAGAGGAACTTTAAGTTCTTTTGAAAGAGTAAAACAGATATCTTTAGGCACATATCCGTAATGATCCTGTACAGCATGAAGAATCATTATAAGATTGCCTTTTTGAGCTTTCCACTCGTTTACATAATCCGCCAATTCCTGCGGTAAAGCTGTTTCTGTAATCATATTTTTTCCTTTATCTATAAAATGACTCTTATAAATTTATTTTCACTTTTTATTTTACCATGACAAAAAAGTTTGAAATATGCAGTAATTCCAGTGTGATAATTTTCAATTCTGCTGTAAATAAAATGCAT
>DYOT01000093.1 GCA_020720345.1 Candidatus Caenarcanum sp. | reverse complement strand
TAACATACATTTGTTATTATAATAACATTAAATTGTTTCAATTATACTAAACCAGAACAGAAATCAAAATTAAAATCTCCTCTAAAATAATGAGAAATTTTATAAATCATAAAGTTTTATTAAACGATTGACGATAGACAAGAAAAAGGGACAAATTGGCAAGGTGTTATTTTCGCCTTGTCGGCTTTTGCCCCGGCTTGATCGTCTTGAGAGGTAAACTTAATGCTGAAACAAAACAATCAGGAAGCACAAATTCCTGTCCTTTCAGGGTCAGATGTAGACCATATTTTATATCTGGCTCAAAAATCACATGAAAATTATCTTATAAGCTCCGATAAAACTGATCTTGATACAGCCCTTGTATATTATCAGGAAGCAATAAAACTTAATCCCTCAATTTCTGATGTTTATTATAAACTAGCCAGTTTATTATGGGAAAAAGGTGATATTGATTTAAATATAGCGATTAAAAATTGTAAAAAAGCTATAGAACTTGATTCCAGATCTGCTAATGCGCGGCTTTATCTGGGTTATTTCCTAAAAGCCTCCGGAAATTATAAAGAAGCTGAAAGATCCTTTAAGTTTTCTATAAAACTTTCCGGGTTTAAGTCTTCAAAGGCCAGAATAGCTCTTGGTCTTACAATAATAGAGAGATTAAGGCAAACAACCCCTCAAGGCTCCGATTTTATTAAGGGAATGTATTATTTTCTATCTGGAATAGTTATGTCGCCCTGTGATTTTGATATAATCAAGACATTATACAAGGGCTGCCTTGAAGATTTTTATTTATTTTTCTATAAATTTAAAGCTGATTTTTATAAAAAGCTTGGAAAATACCAAAAAACCATTAAAATTTGTAAAAAAGCCGCTTTAATAACAGGCAGAAAAGATTTATTCTATTCAAAAATTGGCGATCTTTATCTGGAAATTCAAAATTCGCAAAGAGCTGCTGATTTTTACAGAGAAGTCCTTGTTGCCTCGCCCGATAATATTGTTCTATGGGCAAAGTTGGCAGACGTTCTTCAGACTCATGACAAAAACAATTTAGAAGAAATAATATATTGTTATAACAAGCTTGCCGTTCTGGAATCCGGAAACCCCGGCGTTTTCTACGAATTAGGTCATTTATATCTGCAAAAAGAAGACAGGTTCAGTGCGGTTAATTCTTTTAAAAGATCTATAGAACTTGAGCCCAATAATGCTTTTTATCATAACAGTCTTGCGTATACTCTTGTGCAGCTTCAGGACTATGACGGGGCAATTTCTGAATATATGCAGGCAATAAGATTAAATCCCGACAATGAATGGACTTCTATAGTCTGTCAGGCTCTTGGCGCAATTTATCATCAAATTAAGGATAACATAGATGCGGCTATTGTTGCCTACCAGACAGCAATATTAATGGATCCCCAAAATGTTGACGCCTTTATGTCATTAGGAGAAGCTTATCAGGATAAAAATGACCTTGATAACACTATAGACTGCTATTGTAATGCTGCCAAGCTTGAACCCGGCTGCCCCAAATTATTCTGTAATCTGGGTTTAACTTTATGGGAAAAAGGCTATATTGATGAAGCAATCGTGGCTTATCATAAGGCAATTAACTTAAATCCGAAATATGAAATTGCCTTTAATAATCTTGGGGTTGTCTATCTTGACGGGACTAGAAATCCTGAAGAAGCTATTGTTATGTTTACTCAGGCAATTAAGCATAATCCTAATTATGCGCTTGCCTATTACAACAAAGGCAGAGCTTATCATACCCTGAAAAACAAAACAGATGCCGCAAAATATTACCAAATGGCAATAGACATAAACATAATTACAGAAGAAATAGATGAATGTGAAGTGCAAGAACGTTTACACAGCTTATTTGCCGTAATTTAAACTACTTTACTCAGCGTCAAGTTCTTCTTCTGTTACTACATCGCCATTTAGCGCTTTTTTCTGAATACTGTACATTACAGTGTCGACAAGAAAGTCAAATGATTTTAAATTCTGAATTTCCGGAGTAAATTCTCTTATTAGAGAATGTTTCACAATTTTCTCAAGACTTTCAACAGGGTTCGATTCTTCCTTGTTACCTATAACTCCGGGACATATCAGATTGATATAATCTGATGTCAATTTTAAATCCTGAAGTTCGGTAAACAAAAACCACTTTAATTTTGGACCAATACCCTTAAATTCATTGGTAAACTTTAAATTTTTCATTTCCTAATCCGTTTCTTTAACTTACTTCCCTCATACTTTAAATTTTTAATTTCTATCTATTTAAAACTTGCGAAGAATTAAACTTGCTAAAAAATCATGCAATCTTTACAAAACTTATTATTTTTCTTTGAAAGGAAGAAGATTGCTTCGGTATTTCAATTTTAGCTTATATACAATGTTCCAAGACCTCGCAATGACGGATTTATAATTACATGTGAGGATCGTCATCTTCATCAGGGGGCACGGCTTCCAGGTTTTTATAAGTTATTAAAGTTACGCTACTTTCTTCATTAATTTGTTGATTATAATTTTTTGAAAGAAAGCTAATAACGCTTGCTTTATCCTGAAGAGACTTTTTGTATTTTGCAAGGTCTTCATCAAGAAGTTCTTTTATTTTTAAAAGCTGCATATCTCCAAAAATAAGACCTTTTCTTGCAATTTTATGATTGATTCTTATATCAATCACTTCATTGTCGGTAAAATATCCGTTATCAAAATAAATACTTCCGGGTCTAATTGCAATTCTAAGCGAATCCATGTCTTCTGAAACAACTTCGTCATAAAATTCCTGAGGCCAATTAATTGCTTTTGCCATACTGTTTTTCCCAAAAAATCAATTACACACTATATTTTAGAATGTGTTTGGTTGAAACCTCCAAAGCCAACAAAGTTGCCTTTTCGGTTTTACCGCACACCCGCTTCGCACGAAGCCTTAAATTATTTTTATTATCCACTGTTAAATTTTTAACCAAGCGGCTTCTTATAATATAGCAGAATTTTACATCAATTACTTTTAATAGTGAATAAATAATCTTATTATTTTTTATTTAAAGCTTCTTTTAAGGCTGTTTCAAGCGTGTTTATTTTTGCTTCCAGCGCTTTTACTTTATCAGAATTTTCCTCTGATTCTATGGAAGATTTTTCGGCTGTTCTTGATAGTTTTTTGATTTTTTCCTTAAATTCAAGATTTTTGTAATAAGCCAGCAAAAAGCCGCATAAAATTCCGTAAAATCCGTAAATTAAATAGAAAATTCCTGAATTAACAGTAAACCCTGAGATTATAGGCTTGTAATTAAGCACTAATGACTGTCCCTGATTTACAAAAGAAAAGTAAAATATGTCTGCAAGCAATAATAAACCTAATATAAGAATGATTTTTTTCATGATTCCTCCATTGTTTGTCGAAGCAAATTACCTCTGTCATTGCGAGGGCTTTAGCCCGAAGCAATCCAAAAACTAAGTGGATTGCTTCGGAAGCATTCGCTTCCTGATAAGTAGCCGATTCATGATTAGGGACTTAACTACGTGCGTTAGCACCTCGCAATGACAGTGCAACTATTAATTAGCAGTTCACGCTAACAAGTCTAACAAAAAATTAACATAAATTCATATATAAAAGCATAAAACGCAATTTTTTAATGAGAAATGTTTTTAAATTAGTAGAAGCTTTTTCATGGGAAATATTTAGGAAAGCGGAAAAATGGCAGATTTAACCACATCAAATCAATATTTATACAAACAGCCTTACGTTCCAAATATCCAGAACCAGGCAGCGCAAGGAAATGTGCAAAATCAGGGCGGCTATGGAGATAATCCAGCCAGCCTGCCAATAAGTTATGATGATCCACGATTACAACCTGTAAAAGATAAAGCAAAAGAAGATGCTAAAACTAACCCTGTTACAAGTACTCTCAAAGCTTTTTTAGGCGAACCGATTAATATTTTAATCGGGACTATTCCTTTTTTAGCCATAGACAAACTGCTTAAAAAACTTCCTTCAGGAAAAAGTTACGATGAATCTGTTTTAGGTAAAATGCTTAATGGTATTGATAAATTTGCTGATAAATGGATACCTGAATTTAAAGGAATAAAAAATGCTTATCAGAGATTAAAACCAACAAACTTTTTAAGACAGCTGATAGACTCCCCGCCAACAACGCCTAGATTTTCTATGGCAAGAAATCAGATAACTATAACAAGAAGCCATATATTAAGGGATATGCTTAATGAAGCTACGGAAATTTCAAAAAAAGACGCTCCTAAGCATATTAAAGAGCTTGAAAGCGTACTGGAAATAGCAAATCATAAAAGCCCCAAGCTGGAATATAACGGAATAAAACACAGCTATGAAGAACTTTGTGAAAAGGCCTTTACAGAAGCTGAAAATTTAGCCAAGCAGGGAAGTTCAACAAAAAGATTTGAAATACTGAGAAACAGGGCTCAATTTTATAAACTCCCGGCTTCAGGAATAGCCCGTTCCGGAATATCAAAATTTTTAATGGCTGTTCATCAAAATATGACTACGTTTCTTACTGTTAATCTTGGGAATTTCAGTAAAGGTATGGGTGCAAAAAGCCTTTTTAGCAACGGAATGAAGCTTGGTGGCGCTGCGTTTATGTTCTTTATGGGCGCTAACTTACTGGGCAAAATGATAAAACAAACATGGGATGCCCCGAAAGGAGAAAAAATAAGCACAGCAGCTCACAGCACCATAGCAGAGCTTGGCAGTTGGCTTATGATGCTGCCTTTAGGATTTGCGCTGTTTAAAGGAATCGGCAGCCTGAAAGCCCTTAAAGGAGGAAATCCGTTTAGCAATATAATAAAAGCGCCTTTCAGGGGACTTGGAAAGTTCTTAAGTATCGGGCTAGAAACCCCTAAAGCTAAAAAATGGTACGGGAAGCCCTGGGAATATACGAAAAGATTCGGCGGCGGTGTTGGCAGGTTTGCATTATTTATGTTTGTTCTTCAATCTTACACGGATAAAGGTCTGAGATTCATATCCCACAGTATTTTCGGCAAGCCTGAAGCACTTCTGGCAAAAGAAAAAGCTGAAGAAGAAAAAGGAAAAGAAGATGATGCCGCTAAAACAAACAATACTCTTGCTGATAATACAAATAAAGGCTTAATTACTCTTGCTGCAAAAAAACAGCTGGATAAAACGGGAAAACCGGCAGAAAATACTCTTCAGCAGCAGAACATGACTTTGCCCGAAAACACCAATCCGGCAAATCCAATGCTAGATAAATATATGAAAGAACATGGGACAAAAATTAATCAGCCTGTAGGAGCTGTTTCAGTAGCTTCTCCTCAGAACGAACAGGAAATTGCCGCAAAAACACTGGGCAAAAAAGATAAACCGGGTGCATACATGCCTTCTGACACCAGACAGGTTTCCCCTGAAGATATCCAGAAGAAAGCTAAATTTCAAAAAGCATTAGCTGATACTGACAGGGTAATCAGCGAAGCTGAAAAAGTTTTAAGCCCGAAAGAAAATAAAAAACATTAATTTTCTGATAATATAAGAAAAATATGTAACTACTCAGGTTGTCATTGCGAGCGACCAACGGGAGCGTGGCAATCTAAAGAATCTTTTCTTTGGATTGCCACGTCGAGGCTAAAGCCTCTCCTCGCAATGACAATAATGACTTTTCCTTTACCATGTACCTCCTTCTTTTCCTGACATTTAGTCAGAAAAAGTGGAGTCCTTTCGCAATGA
>DYOT01000092.1:3777-5733 GCA_020720345.1 Candidatus Caenarcanum sp. | reverse complement strand
GCATTTTGTAATTATTTGTGATAACGTATTAAATACGTGTGTATTGTAAATGATGTAGGTATTTAAACTAAACGGGGTAAGATGGTATGGGCAAGACGGTAAGGTTAGGCAATAAATCAATTGGTTACGGACAACCTTGTTTTGTTATTGGGGAGATAGGAATAAATCACAACGGTTGTGTTAGTATTGCAAAAAGAATGATAGATATTGCTGTTTCAGCCGGATGCGATGTCGTTAAATTTCAAAAAAGAACTGTTGACTTGGTTTATACACCGGAAGAACTTGCTATACCAAGACCCAATCACTTCGGGGAAACAAACGGGGATTTGAAAAGAGGTCTTGAATTAAAACTTGAAGATTACGAAGAAATTGATGATTATTGCAAAAAAAAGGGTATAATGTGGTTTGCGTCATGCTGGGATAAAAGTTCTGTTGATTTTATGGAATTTTTTGACCCCCCATGTTATAAAATATGTTCTGCAACACTCACAGATGATGATTTACTAAGATATACAGCTTCCAAGGGCAAACCGCTTTTAATTTCCACAGGAATGAGTACACTTGAAGAAATTGATCATGCCTTAAAAATAGTTGGAACTGACAACGTTGTACTGTATCACTGTACATCTACTTATCCGACAGAGGCTAATGAAGCTAATTTACTTGTTATTAGGGATTTTATAGACAGATATGATTGTCCTGTGGGATACAGCGGTCATGAAAGAGGAATTACTCCTTCAATACTGGCTGTTGCTTTGGGAGCATGTTCAGTTGAACGGCATATTACTCTTGACAGAGCAATGTGGGGATCTGATCATGCAGCGAGTCTTGAGCCGGAAGGATTATTCCGTCTTATAAGAGATATAAGAGCTGTTCCCATTCTTTTTGGAAACGGTAACAAAATTGTATACAACAGTGAAAAACCTATAATTAAGAAATTAAGAAAAGTCTTTAATGAAATCAGCTTACCTGTTTAAACCTGACTAAAATTTGTTCCGGGATTTATTTAACATGTACTTAATATAATAATGTTGAAACTTAACAAAAACATAAAATTAATAGCTACAGATTTCGATGGAATTTTAACAGACGGATATGTTTATTTTTCGTCTGTTTCTGCTGAAGAAGTTAAAAAAATAAGCTTCAAAGATATTATGGGAATTTCGCTTGCAGTAAAAAACGGTTATAAAATAGCCGTGATTTCCGGTGAAAAAAGTGATATTATTGACAGAATTACAAACAGATTTAACATTGAAGATGTACATAAGGGAATAAGAGATAAACTGTCCGTTTTGCTAACCATAGCTGAAAAATATCAGCTTTCGCCGCAAGAAATATGTTATCTGGGTGATGATATAAATGATATTGATTCTCTGGAATGGGCAGGAACAGCCATTACTGTACCGGATGCCCATTATAAGGTTAAGAATGTTCCGAATATTATAATAACAAATGCTCCTGCTGGAAACGGCGCTTTTAGAGAGGTTATCGACTCTCTGCTTTAAATGTCTGTTTTGAAAAAAATATTAAAGGAGAAATATATCTTGAAAACATTGCATCAGGAAGAGTTAATGCAAAATATTCATGAAAAGTTACTAAAAGAAAATTTTGAAAATAGGCTTCTGGAACTTTCAAAAAAATATATAGATAAAAGCATAATTCTTTATGGAGCAGGTTATTTTTTTGATACTATCAATAAATTTTTTGATTTAAGCAACTTAAATATTATTGGGATAGCAGACATAAAATTCACAGGTGAATCTCTGTATTCAGGATATAAAACCTTTACCCCTTTTCAAATTCCCGAAGTGAATCCTGATATTGTATTAGTAACAATACCTGAAGATTCAATAGTTGAAAAGTTTTTTCAAAATAAAATTTTTGCTGAATACGGAAAATTTAACTACGAAAGCCTTTATGAAAAAACAATAGCTTTAAAACAAAAAAATCAATTTA
>DYOT01000092.1:0-3677 GCA_020720345.1 Candidatus Caenarcanum sp. | reverse complement strand
TACAGTTAAGTCAAACGTCTCATTAATAAAAGGCTGGTTTAATGAAACATTGCCAAAATTTATAAAAGAAAATAATAAACCTGTTGCTTTTTTGCATATAGATTGTGATCTTTATTCATCGACCAAAACAGTCTTTGATGAGTTGACCTCCAATATTTGCGAGGGGACAATTATATTTTTCGATGAATATTTTAATTACCCTGATTGGAAAAATAATGAATATAAAGCTTTTCTGGAATTCTGTAATAAATATTCAGTAAAATATAAATATCTTGGAATGTGTACTACACAGGTTGCTCTTAAAATACTTGGAAAAAATGATAACTCAACGAGGAGATAAAAATGTTTCAAAAAAATTTGGAAGCTATAAGAATAAAGAATCCGCAGCTGGCGGAAAGGCTTGAAAAAATAGACATAAATTCCATAGCGGGAATAGATGTAATGGAGGCTGAAAGCAAGGATTTAGTTATTGCTTATCATAATACCCCTCTTAATAGCACTATTGATCCTATAAGAGAAGCAAAAACCACATGGAACAGGACTGTAACAAACGAACTTAAAAAAAATGACGTGCAGGTAGTATTTGGACTCGGGCTTGGCTATTTGTTCAAACGGGCTTATATAAGCGCAGAATCAAAACTTATTCTTATAGAACCTTTTTTGGAAATACTAAGGTTTGTGCTTGAACATGTCGATTTTTCCGGCGAGTTTTCTGATGAGAGGGTTTATATTACAGATAACGTGGGTGATGTTTACAACAGGCTGCAAAAAGAATTTCTTTCGGGAGACAGGGTGGAATTTTTATTCCTTAACAGCTATGCCCTTATGAATCAGGAAATTCTTGTGAATTTAACTACAAGAGTTTCAGAAATAATTGAAGGCAGAAAAAATGATGAAAACACCATTTTCAACCTGAGCAGATCCTGGACGGAAAATTTCATAAAAAATATTGTCAGCTTTTCCGGCATGCGACCATTGGGTTTTCTGGAAGGAAAATTTGCCGACAAGACAGCCTTAATAATTTCAGCAGGACCAAGTCTTGCCGATGATATAGAAAAAATTAAGACCAATCAGGGTAAATTTGTTACTATTGCTGTGGGAAAAGCATTTAATACTCTGGTTAAAGCTGATATTATTCCTGATTTTACAGTTTTTGCCGATGCCAAATATTCTCAAAATCAATTTCAGGGTATGGAAAAAGCTCTTGAGAAAACAAATTTAATTTTACTTTCCAAATGCGATAATTATATTTATAACCTTAACTCTAAGTCGAAAATATTGTATTTTTCAGAAGCTGATTCAATGAATGACATTTTTAGAGAATCAGGACTTATAAACTCCTGTTTTTACAAGTCCGGCAGCAGCGTTTCCATAATAAGCTATTATGTTGCAAAAGCTATGGGCTTTGGAAAAATTATATTTTCAGGCTTGGATCTTGCGTTTATCAATGCTCAAACTCACGCAAGCTTTAACTCAATGAATTTCGATTACTTTAGATTTCTTAAATATTTTCTTCAAAAAAGTGAAGAGCTCATTAAGGTAAAAGATAAAGACGGCAGTGATCTTTTGACAAGAGAGGACTCTGACTGGGCTGAAAAACAACTTAATACGCTATGTAAAGATGTTACATATGAAGACAGTTATATAGAAATAATGGAATCTAAAGCTATTGAGATAGGCTCCATTGAGCTTTGCAGAAAACTGCAATCGGGTATTAAATACTTAAAAATTATATTCCTCAATCAGGATCTGCTTTATATAAAAGATAAAGAAGGCAATGACTTACTGACAAGATCCGATTATGCCTGGTTTATAAGGCAGTTTGGAGAAATTTTTACTGAAGAACTTAATCTTGCACAAATAATAAATACTTCTTTAAAAGGCGCTTTTATTAAAGGAATGAAATATATGGAATTTTCAGAGGTTCTTGAAACTATGTCGGAAACAAAACCTGACATTGATAAAATAATTGCCGGAACCTTTGCTGAAACTGAAGAAAATTGGAATAAAACACTTGAAAAAGTATATTCTAAATTAATATTATCCTGCAAGGAACTGGAATTAATAAATCAGGAATCTGTCAAACTATACGAAGAACTTGATAAAGTTTGCTCTAATTTAAGGAGTGCAGGAAAAGTTGAATATTCTTCAGAAGCTTTTACAGATTTAAATAGTAAAACAATTGATACAAGACAAAAAATTATTAATAATATTTTTATTTCCAATTCAATGCAGGAAACTATATGGTATTATACAAAAAATTACATAACAAAGGCTGTTCCGTCCAGAGAAGATTTAATCTGCAATCTTGAACTTGACAGGAATTTCTTTAAAAATACGCAGGAAGAAAGTTCCGGTATTATCAAAGATTTAAAGCAAACCTTAGAAACATTGGAGGGGAAGTGTCTTGCTGTTTAGTTATTTAGACTGGATTAGAGAGAATACTAATGAAAAAAATAATAATAGTTGTAATTGACAGTATGGGTGTTGGTGCAATGCCTGATGCGCCAAAGTATTGCGATTTGCCGGAATGCAACACTCTTGTAAATGTCGCAAAGTTTAATAAAGGTTTAAATCTGCCGAATTTTGAAAAATTGGGGCTTGGAAATATTGACAATATTGAAGGGGTTAAGCCCAATAGTTCACCGCTGGCAAGTTTCGGCAAAATGATGGAAATCTCTGAAGGAAAAGATACGACAACAGGACACTGGGAAATAGCGGGCATTATTCTTGAAGAGCCATTCAGGACTTATCCCGATGGTTTTCCACAGTTTATAATTGATGAATTTATTGAAAAAACAGGCTGCGATGGAATTCTTGGAAATATTCCTGCTTCCGGTACAGCTATTTTAACCGAACTCGGTGATGAGCATATAGAAACAAAATTTCCCATAATTTACACAAGTGCCGACAGTGTTTTTCAGATAGCCTGTCATGTCGATGTGATTTCTCTTGAAACTCTGTACAAATGGTGTGAAATTGCAAGAGAAATCCTTGATTCTCACTCCAGTCAACATAATGTATGCAGAGTGATTGCAAGACCGTTCAAAGGCAAGAGTGGAAATTACAATAGAATTTCCTCAGACAGAAGGGATTATTCAGTTCCGCCGTCCAAACCTACTATTTTAAACAAAATTGTCGAATCAGGCGGAAGTGTTATTGGCATAGGGAAAATTGAGGATATTTTTGTAAAATCAGGTATTACACAGGCAATACACACAGGGACAAATAAAGAAGGCGCTGAATTATTAATTAAGGCACTTGAAAACAAACTTGCAGATGAAGAGCATTTAATTACATATAAAGAAATTAAAAATCCTCCTTTTGAACTTATATTCGTTAATCTTGTTGATACTGACATGTTATTCGGGCATAGAAACGATGCGGTCGGTTATGGCAAAGCTATCGAAGAAATTGACAGTTATCTTGGAGAAATTTTGCCTTTGATAACGAAGGATGATTTGCTCATAATTACGGCAGACCATGGCTGCGACCCGACAACTCCCGGAACTGACCATACAAGAGAAATGGTGCCGGTTCTGGTATATAATCCTGAGCTTCCTGCCAGCAATATGGGCTTGCGTTCTACTTTCGCTGACATCGCAAAGACTGTTTCTGTCTGGCTTGGCGTTCCTTATGAAGGAGTCGGGGATTCATTGTTGTAAGGTTTTTTGAAT
>DYOT01000318.1 GCA_020720345.1 Candidatus Caenarcanum sp. | reverse complement strand
TAATAAAAATAAAAAGAGACGGCGATTATTTCGTCGTCTTTTTTTTATTTGGAATGTGGTATTATTTTATTAAAGCAATATTATTTTGTGGTAAAAGTTTAATAATGAATACTGAAAAGCCTGATATAAAAATCGTGCTTGATACGGAAACAACAGGGCTCGATTATAAAAGAGAAAAAATTATAGAATTTGCTGCGGTAAAGCTTGTTGATAACATAATTACAGAAGAGTTTGAAACCCTGATTAATCCCTGTCAGGAAATTAAGGCTTCAAGCATAAGCATTCATCATATTACGCCTGAAATGGTTGAAGATGCTCCGACAATCGAAGAAGTTATGCCAAAAATTCTGGATTTTATTCAGGATTATCCTATCGTAGGTCATAATGTTATTTTTGATTACAGTTTTTTGAACAGGGCATGTGGTGAACTATACGGAAAAACTATCGAAAATCATAGAATAGACACTTATCATATGTATAAGGAAGTTTTTCCCGATGTGCCTTCTCATGGGCTTGAATCCCTAATGAACAGGTTTAATATTGATTTTCCTCTAAAGCATCGTGCAATGGCAGATGCAAAAGGTCTGGCATGCGTTTATCCGCATTTAAAAATATTTTATGACAAAAAAAGAAACTGGCAGCTGTCGCAATTAGGCAATATAGAATATCTTCTTGAAAGATATCTCAGGATGCAGCAGGCAGCGCAAATTCTTCAGGCAGAAATGGCTGACATTAAATCTGTATTCAAAGTGTATTTTGAAGAGAATAACAGAGAAATAAAGGCTACAACCGGTGAAGTCCTTACGAGTTATTCAAAACCTTCTTATAATTATGATACGGAAAGATTAAAAGATATTATTCTTGAGCTGGGAGTTCATGAAAGAGCTTTCAGGCTGAATAACGGTTTTGTTGACCGCTTGATAAACGATTCTTCTACTGATAACGAGCTGCGCCATAGATTAATGGAATGCAGAACTCATATGAGCGAGTCAAGAAACGTAACCGTTCAGAAGGCAGAAAAAGCGGCTGAAATGTCCTTTTAATCAGGGCAAGTTCATTAAAATTAATTTTAGTTTTATAAAATTATTGTCAATCTTTCAAAAACCGTGCTGTCA
>DYOT01000317.1 GCA_020720345.1 Candidatus Caenarcanum sp. | reverse complement strand
TAAATTTTTACAGATTTGGAAATTTCTTTTCTTGGATTTGTGCTGTAAGAGTGAAGCGTAAATACCACAAAACATTTTTCCAGTAAATCTACGTATTTTCTGACTGTCAAAACATTTATACCTAAAGAAGTAGCGAGTTCATTATACGAAACCTGATTTCCTACCTGTAAAGCAAGTAATCTTAAAAGATTGAAAAGCATTTTGGAGTTTTTTATCTGGTCAAACTCAAGAATATCTTTATAAAGATAATTATTAACAATATTAAGCAGTTCTCTTCTGGCTAATCCTTCACCTTTTCCGTAAATAATCGGGTATAACCCGTATCTCAAATAATATTCAAGTTCTATGTCTATTTGCGCAGGTGTTTTTTTAGAATAAATTTCCTGCAAAGACAAAGGATACAGCATAAATTGAAATGATCTTCCTGTTAAAGGTTCGTTGATTTTATTTGACAGGTCAAAACTGCTTGAGCCTGTAGCTATTATCTGTATTTCCGGAAAAGCGTCCACAATTATTTTTAATATCAGACCAATATTTTCAACTCTTTGAGCTTCGTCTATAACGACAAATTTTGCATTTCCAAGAAAGGATTTTAATAAGGTTTTGTCCTGAACTTCCAGAGATTGCCTATTTGTAACATAATCACAGTTTATGTACCTGTAGGGAGAATCTCTATCCTCATAAGAGTAATTTCCTTTCTTAAAGTTCACATCTTTTTCAGCATATTTTAAAAGTAATTGCTCACAAAGAGTTGTTTTTCCTACTCTTCTTGCCCCATAGATTATGATAACTTTCCCGATAAACAAGTATTGTTCTATAGTTTTTTCAATATTTCTTGTTATGTAATCTTTTGTTTCCATTTTGTATTCCGATTGTTATTAACTTAAATTATATCATTATAATAACATAATTTTATTGAATTTTGTTATTTCAATAATAATTTTTAAAATTAATCTTATTTTCGGGAAGATTTTGCCTTTGACTTTTTCTTCCACGTTCAAACTTCTTTTCAGGCTTTCCGTAAACTGACCGGCATTTTCAGCATTATAAAACCGTTACACTATACTAAAATGAGTTTGGTTTTCGGAAAACCGGCATAGCCGGATTTTCCTTAA
>DYOT01000316.1 GCA_020720345.1 Candidatus Caenarcanum sp. | reverse complement strand
AATAAAAATTAAACACTTGAAATATGAATCAAAAATGATACAATTATATTATAACAAATTAAGAAAGTACGGCTTAAATTGGACGATTGCAAGATTATTAAACTAAAAGTTGACTTTTACAGAACCGAATCCAGCAATGAACCTGTAAGAGAATGGCTTAAAGAGCAATCAAAAGAGGATAAATTAATAATAGGTTCTGATATTATGGCAGTCCAAACAGGTTATCCTTTTGTCGGTATGCCATTAGTAAGACCTTTAGGTAGGAGTTTATTTGAGATAAGAAGCAATATAAGCCAGAAAAGAATATCAAGAGTTATATATTTTGTTGAGGACGGGCAAATGTCTTTACTCCACGCTTTTATAAAAAAGACACGAAAAACCCCACAAGAAGACATGGATTTAGCTTACAAAAGATACAAAATAATAAGAGGTACAGAAAAATGAAAAAAGAACACATCGGCTCAAATTTCGATGATTTTTTGAAAGAAGAGGGCATTTTTGAAGAAGTTCAAGAAATTGCCATTAAGAAAGTTTTTGCCTACAGGGTTAAAGAAGAAATGAAAAAAAATAAAATAACTCAAGAAGAAATGGCAAAAAGAATGAATACTAAAAGACCAACTGTGATCAGAGCTTTAAACCCTGCAAATACATCTATAACCTTAAAAACAATGGAAAGAATAGCAAGAGCATTAGGCAAAAAACTTGAAATATCTTTATGTTGATTTAATTTTAATGATTTGTATAAATTTTCAAAAGCGGTTAAAAGCCGCTTTTTTGCAGGAATAAATATAAGCGAGGTGTTAAAAACGTGCCTCAAAAC
Organism: Candidatus Caenarcanum sp.; assembly: GCA_020720345.1. GTDB lineage: Bacteria > Cyanobacteriota > Vampirovibrionia > Gastranaerophilales > UBA9971 > DYOT01. The sequence goes on along the minus strand of DYOT01000316.1, from coordinate 298 downwards.
GGCTTGTGCGTTGTCTAATATGATGAGATAGCATTATAAATCCCGTTAGTGCCAGTTTATTCCTGAATTATCCCTGCTTCTTTTTTCAATTCTATCAATCTGTCCGCTGACTTTCTGAAAGCTTCTTCCTCTATAGCTGTTTTTTATTGTCATTTTTTGTGGTTTTTTATTTCCCGTTACGACAAATTTACGACAATTACAGAAAACAAAAATTCGGCTTTCGCCGAATGTCTTGATATTATTAATGGGCCCGGAGGGATTCGAACCTTCGACCAAGGGATTATGAGTCCCCTGCGCT
>DYOT01000091.1 GCA_020720345.1 Candidatus Caenarcanum sp. | reverse complement strand
ACAACCTATCAAAAATATGGGTAAATTCGGGAAAAGAAATGTTTACCCAGTGGAATTCATTTATTTCAACAGGGCTGTCCGCAATTAATCCTGCAACATACGCAGACATTGCAATCCGGTGATCGTGCCATGTTTCCAGAACACAGCCGCCTTTAAGTTGTGTTTTGCCGTGAATTATAAATCCGTCAGGAAGTTCCTCAATTTCAGCACCAAGTTTTTTAAGTTCTGTACAAACAGTTTTTATTCTGTCAGACTCCTTATGCCGGAGTTCTTCCGCCCCCCTGATAATAGTTGTCCCTTCCGCCTGCGTTGCCGCAACCGCAATAATAGGAATTTCATCAATTATTTTTGGAATAATATCTTTTTCTATTGTAATTCCCTTTAAATTTGAATAATTTATTTTAATATCGCCAATTTCTTCATTACATTCCAGACGTTTATTAAGTATTTGAATTTCTGCGCCCATTTCCTTTAATACATCTACAATTCCTGTCCTTGTGGGATTTAATCCTATATCCTGAATAATTATTTCAGAATCAGGGATTATAGCTCCCGCAACAAGAAAAAATGCGGCAGAAGAAATATCACCGGAAATTGTAATCGGCTTTGAAACAAGTTTTGATTTTTTAATCTCTATTGCTCTCCCATCCACGTTTATATCAGCCTGAAGATAAGAAAGCATAAGCTCTGTATGGTCTCTTGATTTTTCAGGCTCAGCAACAATAGTAATTCCTTCAGAATGAAGCCCTGCCAGAAGGATGCAGGATTTTATCTGGGCGCTTGAAACAGGGGAATTATAATTAATTCCTGCTAATTTTGAGCTTTTTATAGAAATTGGTGCTTTTGTGTCATTATCATCTGCCGTAATATCAGCCCCCATCTGCTTAAGAGGATTTATTATTCTCGCCATGGGTCTTGTTCTCAAACTTTCATCACCGGTTAAAACAGAATTAAAATTCTGTCCGGCAAGAATTCCTGACATAAGCCTTATTGTTGTTCCCGAATTTCCTGCGTCAAGAATGTTTTTCGGCTCTTTAAACCCCTCGCTGTTATTTATAATTAAATTATTTTTTGACTGAAAATTTATTTCAACGCCTAAATTTTCGAGAACATTTAAAGTGCTTTTACAGTCAGCGCCAAGTGAAAAATTTGTGATCAAGACAGGTTCCCGAACAAGGGAAGCAAACATTGCCGCACGATGAGAAATTGACTTATCAGGCGGTATTTTAAAATTCCCTTTCAAGGGCTTACTTAATGGCTTTACTGTTTTTGTGTTGTTATTCATACGTCATGCAGACAGGATGATTTCTCTTGCTTGAATTTTAACAGCATCAACAATACCCATAACAGCTGCTGTCATTTCAAGAGTTGAATGAAGCCTGTTTACGCATGAACCAACGCCTATTCCGCATGAACCCGCTGCAAAAGCTAAAGGTGCGGTTGTTGATGTAATTCCGCTTGCTGTCATAACAGGAATGTTTATATTTCTTACAAGCTCAATTGTATTTGCAATTGAAACAGAAGCTTTTTGCACAAGCCCTCTGGCTCCGTCAGCATCAGGCTCAACAATTGCAGCGCCTTCTGTCTGGATTAAATCAACACCAATTTCTTCAAGTTTCTGCGCAAGCATAATTTGCTCGTTTATTTCAAGGTGTCCCGGCACAGTAACACTTATAAAAACATCGTTTCCTGCTAATTCAACAGTTTTTTCAACAATTTCAAGGACTTCTTCCGAAGTAATTCTTAAGCCTTTCTTGTAAAGAGCGTCAAAATTGCCTATTTCAAGAGCATCCGCACCAAGATTTGCTGCCATTGCAAGTTCTTCAGGATGTATTGAAGATACAAAAACAGGCAGGCTTGTTGTTTCAAGAGCCATTTTAATAACATCTTCTTTTGCTGAAATATCTACAGCGTTAGCGCCACCTTTTTCAGCGGCTATAACAACTTGCTTAACCCTGTCAATATCAAAATTGTCTATACCTGCAATAATCTTAACAAGTTTTTTTTCCGAAACAGCCTGTTTCAATAATTCTTTTTTATTCATGAAAAATTCCTCCATAATTATGGAGACAATTATATCATTAAATGTGCTAAATATTCACTCTTTTGCCCTGTTTAATTTTTTCAAGCGACTGCTTTTGTCCGACAAATTCTCTTGCCATATCCTTCACAAATTTTATGGCTTCCAAATCCCTTGCTATAGCATCTTTAAGGGACAAAATGTCTTCCATTGAAAGGCTGCTTAATTCCACAGAACCAGCATTGGAATTCCATATATTTTTAAAGTTTTTTCTTGTACTTTCGCTAAAACCGGGAAGTTCATTTATATATGAAAGCCATAAATGAAATTGATGAGACAGCAAATAAATATTAACCGGCTTATTGTCAAATGCAAAAAGTGCAGGTGTGCTAAAGCTTATTTTCAGCTTTGTACCGGAAAACATATTTACAAATACAATAAATATAAAGGACTTAAGCCCTTTCATGGGGGTCAGGAATCCTTCCTGCTCGCCCAGCAAAAACAAAACTGAGCTCATATAATTGGATTTTACAACTTCCGTGCCTTTTGCTTTTATGAAATCCACAAGTATTTCGGGATTATTGACAGCTTCTTTTAAAACCGTTCTTGCCTCGTCATTAATCGTTTCTTTTAAAATATGCTGCTTTACTTCTATCGAAAGTGAATCATCACCGGTAAAAAACTGTTTGGAAGTTTTATTGCAAAACTTGTTTATTAATTTATTTTTCGGGATTTTCCCAAATTTTTTCATAATCAATTCTATAAAATTTTTCATGAATACAATATTCCCTTAAATTATCCTCTTATATTTATAAAAACAAATTAATAGAATTTATTGCCCTCTAAAATAAAAAAATTCTATAAAAAATGTAAAGTTTTAAAATTTTCAGGCAATTTTAAAGTCCCTGCTGTTTTTATATATATGGACAGGATTTACACCCGACCTAAAATTGTTTTTGGGTGTATAAAACGTGTACTTGCTATAAAAAGCCTAAGTTTGTTTTAAAAACAAAAAAGGCGGGAGATTTATATGTTTAGCCCGGATTTAATGAGACACATAATTGATCCAGAGAATATAGTTGAAGATGTACGTGAAAACACGGAAATTCCTCTAAAAAATCAGGTATTTTACTATGGAATGCACTCTCATGAAAGAGTTTTAAGCGATTACAACTTCTTTTTCAGATTTATGTACAAAATGGGCGAAATATATAATTTCTTACTATCTTCAAAACATTTAAAGAAATGCGAAATTAAGGAATCATCTGGTCTACAGTCATTATAAGTATGCCTGTTGCACCCAATTGCTTTAATTTTTCTATTTTTTGATAAACTTTATTTTTTTCAACAACAATATGGATTGCGACTTCATTGTCATTACCCCAGAGCTGCGATACAGTGGGGGATTTCAACCCGGGCATTAATTCCTTAACCTTGTCCAGAGAAACTTTAGGAAGATTTGCCATTAAATATTTTTTATCCTCAGCGTCCAAAGCCGACTTGATTGCCCTTACAAAGCCGTTTATTTTATTTTCCTGCTCTTTTTTTATGCCGGGGCGACCTATTATGGCAGCTTTTGACTGCAAAATTTCACCTATTATTTTTAATTTGTTATGTTTTAAAGTTGAACCGCTGGAAGTAATATCCACAATGACTTCCGCAAGCCCTAACTGAGGTATAACTTCTGTAGCACCGGTTACTTGTGTAATATGAACTTTTTTGCCAAGCTTATCGAAATATTTTTTTGCAATATTAGGAAATGAAGTCGCAACCCTGATCCCATCAGGAAGGTCTTCTGCCTTATTTATAGGAGAATTCTCACTTATTGCCACAATCATGGTGCACCCGCCGAAATTAAGCCCCAAAATATCCTCAACAGGAACATCAGACTCAGCAACAATATCCTGACCGGTAATCCCCAGATCAGTAACTCCATCGCTGACAAAATTAGGTATATCCTGTGTCCTCACAAAAATGACAGTATAATTTCCGTCATGCGTAGTTGCAGAAAGCGTCCTTTCATTTTTTGAAATTGTCAAACCTGCTCTCTGAAGCAAATCCATAATATCTTCAGCCATCCTCCCCTTGTTAGGAACGGCGATTTTCAAGCAACATTCATTCATGGCATATTCCCTTTGATTTACTGTTCAAAAATTTAACTCAAAACACCTGTGCTTATAAGATTTTTAACCTTTGACCTGAGCTTATTTTGTATTGTCTCTACTTTTAAAGTTCCGTCAATTGTCATAAACCCGAATTCATGCTCCATTTTAGTGTATTCGGAGATGATTTTTCTCTGGTATAACTTAAAGCTCTCATAAAAATCAGTACTCAACCCAATATCACGTCCTGATTCGTAGTAATTCAAACCGCTTGAGGAAATAATTCTTTTAAGTAAAGCCTCCACAGGCATTTTTAGATAGAAAACCATATCAGGTTCTGGAGCATAATCATATAATTTTCTCGCCCAGTCAGGATGTACGCCTCTTACAACGTCCCTTGCATAAGCTGTATAAGTGTATCTATCTGCGAGAACAACAAGCCCGGCTCTTAATGCAGGAATAATATTCTGCTCAAGCCTGTCAGCAAAATCGGAGGCATAAAGCAGGCTGAAAGTATAAGCATTAAGGAGGTTTTTCTCCTTTGCTTCGTCAATAACGTTTGCCATAAGTTTGGAAGTTTTCCACTGGCTGATAACCACGCCATAACTTTCAATGGCCAGCCACTCACGAAGTTTTTCTATCTGTGTAGATCTTCCGGCTCCGTCTGTCCCTTCTATAACTATTAGCAAACCGGGATATCCGTGCTTGGTTTGTGGAGTTTTTTCACTAATATTCATAAAACTATAATCTCATTCCCTTTTCGCTAAGTTTTTGTTTTACCATCTCTCTTAACAGTACCTGCTGGCTATGAATAGTATCAGAAGCATTAATTTTAATCAGTCCGTACTCGTCGACCATTTTTTCATATTCGTCTATAACTTTGCTCTGAAAGATTTTATAACTTTCATAAGGATCACTGCTTAAATTTAAATCCATACCGGCTTCATAAAATTTTGGAGCACGGTTTGTGCAAATTCTTGAGAGTGAAACTTCCACAGGCACATTAAAATAAAAGGCAAGATCAGGATTTACGGCAAAGCCATACATGTTCCTAACCCAATTTTTATCAACGCCTCTTGCGACATCTCTTGCAAAAGCAGTGTATACATACCTGTCAGCAAGCACAATAAAACCGGCTTTCAAGGCAGGGACAATGATTTGCTCCAGTCTGTCCGCAAAATCCACCGCATGCAACAGACTGAATGTCCGTGGGGATAACAGGTTTTTCTTTTTGGCTTTTTTAGTTGTTTCAGAAATTATACGGGAAGAATTCCATTCTGTAAAAATAACCTCATCGACGGCGGAAACAAGCCAATCCCGAAGCAATGCAACCTGTGTGCTTTTGCCGGAACCGTCAACACCCTCAACAACAATTAAAGTACCCGGTAACTCGTGAATTTGAGATAAACGCATATTTAGAATTCTCTTCCGTAAATAATATTGGTCATTTTAAAAAGCTTAACATTTTAAAGGAAAAATGACAATAAGAACAAGTTTTTTCTTGGAGCAAAGTAGAAATTTCCTCTTTTCAGCAAAGTTAAAATTTCCTCTTTTGGGAATTTATTTTGTTATTCCAGGTTCTCCAAGGATGTCCTAGAGATTGTTTTAATTATTCTGGCCGGAATCCCAGCT
>DYOT01000090.1 GCA_020720345.1 Candidatus Caenarcanum sp. | reverse complement strand
TAAAGTAATTTTTGATAAATACATTATACAAAAGTACAAAATAACTTAAGAAGCCGTTTGCTTAAAAATTTTTGTAAAAAATAAACATAATTACTTTAAGTGATGTATAATTTTATAAACTAATTAAACGTATAATATTTACAACAAGTTAAAAGTATAATCCCTGAAGGAGAAAATATGAAAAAATTCACACTGGCACTATTTGCAGCTTCTATGATTTTTTTAAGCGGCTGCGGACAAAAAGTTGAAATTGATACAAGTCCGACAGTTATTAAAATTAATAATCATAAAATTACGAAAAAAATGGTTGATGATTCATTTAAAAAAGGTGCATTAGCCTCAAATAATATTGATGTAAATAAGCCGCAGAATAAGTTTATATACCTTATTTATAAGAATAAAGTAGTAAATGATCTTATAATTAAGGATTTATTAACACAGGAAGCGAAAAAAAGAAATGTTTCCGTCAGTGATAAAGATCTTAACGCTAAAATAGATGAAGTAATAAATAAAGTTGGCGGCAAAGCAAGATTTGAAGCCACTCTTGCGCTTAATAAACTAGATAAAGATTCATTTAAAGACATAATTAAAGATGATTTGCTGAAGCAAAAGCTTGTAGAAAATATATCAGGCGCCGGTGCGGTTAATGATAATCAGGTAAAAGATTTTTATGTAAAAAATCAGGCTAAATATTTTAATCATCCTGATATGGTAAGAGCAAGCCATATTTTAATAAGCGTTTCAGAGGCAGAAATCAAAGCAAAGCTTCAAAATGAGTCAGGTAAAAAAATGCCGGCAGCGCAAATAGATAAAGAAGTTAAATCTGAAATAAGTGCAGCAAAGACTAAAGCGGAAAAAATTCTTGCAAAAGTTAAAGCGGAACCCGCTAAATTTGCAGAACTGGCTCAGAAAACTTCTCAGGATCCGGCAAGCGCTCAAAAAGGCGGTGATTTAGGCTTCTTCTCTGAAAAAGAAATGGTCTCTGCTTTTTCAAAGACAGCTTTCTCTATGAAACCCGGAGAAATTAGTAAAAATATAGTTAAAACAGAATTTGGCTACCATATTATAAAAGTAATTGATCGTAAAAAAGCTGGTGTAACTCCTTTTGAGGAAGTTAAAGAACAGATTAAAAAATATATTGCTGAACAAAATAAAATGGAAACACTTCAAAAACTTGTTGAAAGCTCAAAAAGTTCTGCAAAAATTGTATATCTGGATAAAGAATACAATCCTGAAAATATTCAGAATGAAATTAAAGAATTTATGAAAAACAAAAAACCAAATGAAAAAATGTCTGGCATGCCAATGACAAGACCGGGCAAAGAAAAAGTAAAAAAGTAGAAATAAAATATAAAAAATGAACAAGGATAGTCTTTTCAGAAAAGAATTGACGCCTGATGACGGATATGTTCACTTTATAGCCGTGGGCGGAATAGGAATGAGTGGACTGGCAAAGATTTTGCTGGAAACAGGGTTTAAAATTTCCGGTTCTGATCTGAAAAGCAATGAAATTGTCAGGTATATAGAAGATAATGGCGGTCTTTTTACACTGGGACACAGTGCTGAGAATATAAAGGATTGCGCCCTTGTTGTAGTTAGTTCTGCTATAAAATCTGATAATCCTGAACTTATTGAAGCAAAAAGACAAAATATTCCGGTAATTCATAGAGCCCAACTTCTGGAAGCTTTAATGTCAGGTTTTGGCAGGGACAATAAACAGTATTCAATCGGAATTACAGGTACGCACGGCAAAACGACAACTTCAGGAATGACAGCTTTTTTATTTAAAAATGCTGGGCTTAATCCGTCTTTTGCTTTAGGCGGTCAGCTTCCTGGTAATACTTCAAACAAAAATACAAAAAATATCCTGAAGGAGTGGGGGCTTATGGGGGGTGACGACTGCCACCTGAACTCAAAAGCCGGAACCGGAAATTATTTTATTTCAGAACTGGACGAAAGTGACGGTTCCATTGAACTTTATACTCCTGATATAAGCATTATAACCAATCTCGAGCTTGATCATGCCGATTTCTACACAGATGGGCTTGAACAAATTTATAAAACCTTTGAAAGATATGTTTATGACCTTGATAAAAATTCTAAAATAATAATAAACACAGATGATAACGGCAATCTGGAACTCTTGAAAAGAATAAATTGCGAAGCGGGATTTAAAAGCCCGGTCGAACATATTATCACTTATAGCACTGATTCTCAGCACTTTTTGCACGGAAAAGCTGTTTATAGGGCAGAAACTATAGAAACAGCCCCAAATGCAAAAATGAAAGTGTTTAAAAACAATGAACTTCTTGGAGAAATTACTCTGGGGGTTCCGGGGGTTCATAATATTTCAAACGGACTGGCTGCAATTGCTGTCGCGTTTGAATGCGGGATTGATTTCCCCATAATTGCTGAATCATTAAAAGAATTTACTGGCATGAAAAGAAGATTTCAAACTCTGGGCTATGTTAAGGGCGCAAGAATAATTGATGATTATGCCCATCATCCGACGGAAATTTTTGCCACACTTAAAACAGCAAAAGAAATTGTTAATTCATCAGGAAAAGGACGTGTAATAGCGGTTTTTCAACCGCACAGATATACAAGACTGGAAAATCTCTGGAATGATTTTGTTAAGTCTTTTAAAGAAGCCGAACTTGTTTATATTTGCGATGTTTATTCCGCAGGCGAAAATCCTGTTGAACGTATAAATTCGGAAAATTTATGCGGGGAAATAAATTATACAAAGGCTGTGTATGTTGCCGGTGATTTGGACAAGATTGCAGAAGCTGTAGGCTCTGAGATTACAGAAAATGACATTGTGCTGACCATGGGCGCAGGCAATATTACTTATCTGGGTGAGAAGATTATGAATAATCTGCCCTCTGAAATCTCCTTAACAGGAAATGAACTTGGCGAATATAAAGATATTGAAGAATTAAGAAAAATAGCCCGTGAAGAATACAGGAAACTTCAAGGTCAGGTCGTAAAAAGAAATGACTTAGGCGAAATAAAGTTTGACAGAGAGGGCTGGGATAAAATAACACATAAGGGAGCTGATGCTCGCAAGTTTCAACTTATTCCAAAATTAAAAGAAATAATTCGTACGGCAGAATACATAAACAAAACAGAACCAAAGACGCAAAAACATATTGATAATAATGTTATTGCTTTTCACTGGTTAGAAAATAATGTGAAGCTTGGCGATGAAAATTTAAGAGTCGGAATACAAATAAAAGAAGATAATATGGGGAATAAATTTTATAGTTTAAATCAAGATATGCTAGATTGGGATAAAAAATATCCCCTAAATCGTGCCGCTGATCAAGAGCGGAATTTAGGAGATAATAATAATATAACAGATATTAATGAAAATTTCAATCCTGTGGTCAAAAAATGATAGAAAATTATTCTTTAAAAGAACATACAACTCTTAAAATTGGCGGAATTTCAAAAATTGTTTATTTTCCAAAGTCTGTGGAAGAAATTTACGCAATAAAAAATAATTCGTGTGCCGAAAAGCTAACAGTGATAGGAGAAGGCTCAAATCTTCTGGTTTCTTCTCAGGGTGTGGAAGAAAAAGTTTTAATAACAAAAAACATGAAAAAACACGAATTTATAGGTGAAGAAACGATAAAAACCGAATGCGGACTTAAATCCGCAAATCTTGCCAAAATTTTGCTGGAAAAAAGCTTGACAGGGCTTGAGTTTTTAATAGGAATACCGGGGTCTGTAGGTGGAGCTGTAACGATGAATTCTTCAGCACACGGACAGGCGATAGAAGATGTTATAGAAGCTGTAGAAGTCATCGACTTAAACACTTGTGAAATCAAAACCCTTAATAAAGAAGATTTAAAGCTATGTTACAGGAATTCTTTTGTTGAAAAAAACCGTCATTTAATACTTACTGCAACTTTTAAGCTTAAAAAGGCAAATCCTAAGGATATTATGGAAAAAATGGAATTTCATCTTAACTATAGAAAGCAAAATCATCCGTCGTTGACTGAGTCTAATGCAGGAAGCACTTTTAGAAATCCTGAAAGAAAGGTTCATGCCGGTCGGCTTTTTGAGGAATTAGGAGCAAAAAACTGGAGAGAGGGCGCAGCGAAAGTTTCGGAAAAACATGCCAATTTTCTTATAAATACAGGGGATGCAACTTCTCTGGATATTTCAAGGCTTATGTACAGAATGCATTCCGGGGTTAAAGAAAAATTCGGGTATGATTTAATAGCGGAAATAAGATATGTCGGGGTTCCAACAACGGAAGAAGAGGAAATATGGAAAAACTTTACAGTTCATTAGGGAATGAGTCACAGCCACCAGCTTCACAAATAGATAAAAATGCTAAAATAGGCGTTCTTTGCGGCGGTATGTCGAGTGAAAGAGAAGTTTCCCTGCGTTCTGGCAAAAATTGCTATGAAGCTTTAAAGAGGCTGGGATATCAAAATACTGAAATAATTGATGTTGATAGAAATATTTCAAAGACATTGCTTGATAAAAAGATTGATATTGCTTATATAGCGCTTCATGGCAGGTATGGCGAAGATGGATGCATTCAGGGATTGCTTGAAGTGCTGGGGATTCCTTATACAGGCAGCAAAGTTAAAGCAAGTTCCATTGCAATGGACAAGGAGTTTACGAAGAGAATCCTCATAACGCAGAAAATTCCTGTAATTCCTTCAATAATGGTTAAATCTGCTGCTGAATTAAAGAATAAAAAGATCGATTTAAATTATCCTCTTATGGTAAAACCTGTGTGTGAAGGTTCAAGTATAGGGATGTCAAAGGTGGACAACAGCAGTGAATTAGAAATAGCTGTAAAAGAAGCCGAAAAATATAACACAGGTGTAATGCTTGAAGAATATATTGACGGTAAATCTATTACGGTAGGTGTTCTTGATATTAATGAAAAATCTGTCGCAACGCCAATACTGGAACTGAGAATAAAAACAAAAGCAGGATGGTATGATTTTGAGGCAAAATATACGCATGGAATGACAGAATTTATTCTCCCTGCTGAAATTAATGAAAATTTAACACAGGAAATTCAGGATTTAGCGATAAAATCTCATAATGCTATCGAAGCCAGAGGGATGAGCAGGGTTGATTTTGTTGTTACAAAAGATGGAAAGCCTTTTGTTCTGGAAATAAATACCATTCCGGGTATGACGGATTTGAGCGATTTGCCGGCACAATCAAAAGCAATGGGCATAAGCTATGACGAGCTTGTAGAAATTATTCTGAACAGTGCGGTTTTTAGCTAATATATAGTATTGTAACAATATATACTTTTTGACTACATAAAATAGCAATAATATAATTCTTCTGTTGTTTATATTAATATACAACACACTTAAAATTAAAGGAGAATTATATGAGTATAGGCTACAATTATAATCCATATTTAACTTCATCCAATAATTCATACGGCAATTTCTATAATCCGTATGCATCATCGTCAGGTAGCAGCAGTTCTAGTGCATATGCAGGTTTAGGACTGGGCGGGATTTTATCCAATGTTTCAAATCTTTGCGGCTTTGCAGATACTATTACTAATCAAAACGCATCATTGATTCAATCTTCTATGCAAATAAGCAATCAGAATCTTTCCGCTGGCTTTGCACAGGCTCAGGCAGTTACCCAAAAACGTAATACACTGGCATCTATGGGAATAAGCACAAGCTCTCTTTCAACTGCTCAAGTAAACGAGGCTTATGCATATTATACTTCCGGTGCAAATACAGCGACAACACAGCAATCTTC
>DYOT01000315.1 GCA_020720345.1 Candidatus Caenarcanum sp. | reverse complement strand
GTTTTCTGAGTTACTTCGGTTAACTGCTCGCTTGTGAGAGAGGCATCATTTCGCTTGAATGCCTTTGCAAGGGTTTCCCTTACATCGTCAATATATTCAAGAAAATCTTCATCAATCGGCTTTGCTGTTGCGGGGAAAATACCTTTTTGGGCTGATTTGCCTTTGGGTTTGGGAAGTGATTCGGAATATTTTTCAAGAGAGCCGTTTTCAACTTCGCTTCGGGAAAAGAGATAATAAATTTCTTTGAACTTTTCAAGGTCGCTGTATTGGTTATAGTTGTAACTTATGTGATTTTGATTCAGCAAAACATATTCAACATCGGGTTTGAATCTGCAATCGAGAATATGAAATTCCTGAAAATCGGTTAAAACCGCAACGGGTGTGTTTGCATTCCAGCCGTAGCGTATGGTTTGAAAATAGTCATCGGGATTTTTCAGATTCCGCGAGGGCTTTTTCGCCTCAACGAAAAACTTCGGAGAGCGGAATTCCGGCGAGATATAAAATGCATAATCTGCCCGCTTTTGTGCCTTGCCTGCGGTTATGCTTACGCCTCGCTCTACCTTCACTTCCTGCTCATAAGGATTCTTTTGTTCCCTGTGGTATATATCCCAGCCGAGTGCTTCAAAAAACTTATCAATATAATCGCGGCGTACTTCCGCCTCCTGATATGAGGGGCTTAAATATTGGTTTTCATTTCTTCTGAAATCTTCCGCAAGTTCGCATACTTGCTTAAATGCATCTTCAAATTTTCCCATAGAAATTTATTTAAAATAAAATAAGAAATATTTTTTAAAATAATTAGCCTGAAATTTGATTAGTGCAAAATCTGTCACAGCATTTAAGTTGAGATTTTCCCCGGTTAAATCCGAAAATATGCGGGTTTTGCACTTTTTTTTCATATTTTAATAAAATTATTTGTATTTTTTAAGAAAAAAGAAATAAGAGATAATGATTAGAGTATTGGTAATAGAGTAACAGAATTTAGAGTAATAGTAATACAAGTAACGTTTATTTGAGTAAAGAAAATATGAAGTTCATCGGGACCGGGTGTTTTAAGAAAGGATAAAAGTTCATAAAGTTCATAAAGTTCATAAAGTTTGTCAAGTTCTTAAAGTACTTA
>DYOT01000002.1:23963-31238 GCA_020720345.1 Candidatus Caenarcanum sp. | reverse complement strand
TAAATTTATGATGGTCTATGGCTAAAGTTAATTCTTTTTTATAAGCATTATTGTAACTAAATTTTTGTTGTTTCATTCAACAAATACCTGAGCTATTCAATACTTTGCTTAATCATTTCAACAGTTATGCCCTGCTCTTTAAGCGAATCTATAAAACTCTGTGCAGCCTGTCTCTGTATATTTTCAGGAGCCACTCTTAATAATTCCACAGCCTTTGACAAAACAGGATCATAGTCATACCATCTCTTGCCATTTACAGGTTTGACCTTTTCATAAAAAGAGTCTATGGCTTCTTTTCCGACATGATTTTCAATTTTTTCAAGAAAAACTTCTGCTTGTTGCTTTAAATCGTCCTGAAAATTCTTTAATAATTCCATAACTTCCATTAATAACGGGTCATGGTCATACCAGCGTTTATATTCTGCCATAAATTAATGCCCTCGATTAGTATCACTGTCATTCTGATGGTTTTAGCCCGAAGAATCTGGAAACGATTAACGTGGCAGATCCTTCGCACCCCCTTCTTTTTTGATACTTAATCAAAAAAGTGGGTTCCCTGCTCAGGATGACACAGTAAAATTAACAAGTTAGTATACTATGTTAAATATATCTCATCAACATTAATTTTAGCATTAATATCACTTTCAGGGATATTTAATCTTTGAATATCTGCACCTAAGCCGGAGAGTTTTTCTACAACTTTTTCATAACCTCTGTCTATATGATAAAGACCGGTTATTTCGGTAGTTCCCTGAGCAATTAAAGCAGCAACAAGGAGAGAAGCGCCTGCCCTAAGATCACTAGCTCTAACCTGAGCACCTGTTAAGGATTTTACACCTTTTACAATAGCTCTGCTAGCTTCCTGTTGAACATTCGCACCCATTCTTGTAAGCTCGCCTATTTGTCTGAATCTGTTTTCGTAAATACTTTCTGTAATTACGCTTAAACCTTCAGCTACTGCTAATACCGACATAAATGGAGATTGAAGGTCAGTAGGGAATCCTGGATGAGGTTGAGTAACAATGTTAACAGCATTTAAGCTTTTTCCACAGGAAACCTCAATACTAAACGGATCAAGAATTGTTATATGTGCTCCCATATCGCTTAACTTACTTGTAACAGCACTCAAATGGCTTGGGAAAATATTTCTTATAACAGCTTTTCCTTTTGTTGCAATAACTGCTGCAATATAAGTACCCGCTTCAATCCTGTCAGGGATTGTAGTGTAAGCTGTTGGATGTAAATCTTTTTGTTTCACTCCATTAATAACTATTTCTGAAGTGCCTGCACCATTAACATCGGCGCCAATAGCGTTTAAGAAATTTGCAAGATCTGCAATCTCAGGTTCTTGAGCAGCATTACTGATAATAGTAGAACCTTCCGCAAGTACTGCAGCAATCATAACATTTTCAGTAGCGCCTACGCTTGGTCTATCAAGGTAAACAGTAGTTCCGACCAGTTTTTTAGCTTTGGCTATAACATAACCACCTTCAATTTTTACCTGCGCTCCAAGAGCTTCAAGCCCTTTAATATGAAAATCTATTCTGCGTTCTCCAATGGAACAACCGCCGGGGAGAGCAACTTTTGCTTCTTTGCACCTTCCAAGAAGTGCTCCTAGTACAGTAAATGAAGCTCTCATTTTACTTACAAGCTCGTAACAGGCTTCATGGCTGGTTAATTCTGATGCATCTATTCTGATTTTCTTTTCTTTAGTATCATAATCAACCTTTGCGCCCAGGCTCTTTAGCACTTCAACCATAATATAAACATCTGCCAGCTCTGGCACATTATGAATTTCACAGGCATCATCAAGTAATAGCGCAGCTGCCATTAATTTCAGAACAGCATTTTTAGCCCCGCTTATATGAACTTCACCTTTTAATCTTCTTCCGCCGTTTATTATAAACCTCTGATCCAAGGAATTTTCCTCCTAATAAAACAAAAATCGTAGCATATTCCGGTTTTTTACACTTGAGTTCTATTGAACTCTTGTCTCTTAATTAAATTTATTAATTATTATCCAAATTAAATAATAATTATAAGTTTATTTAATATTATATTAATATCTACAAAAAGTTAAGTAAACCTTCTTAAAATAACTTAATGAATTTATTTTCGAATCTTTTTGTTAATTCCTAAACCTGTGTAAAATAAAACAGGAATCCGAATTGGAACACAAGTACTTATTATAGATGTATTAGTTTTAATTTTAGCAAATTCATATTATATGTTTATCAACTTATAGTATGAATTTTAACTTCTTTAAATATTTTATAATCCTATCATTGTAAAAGCAGCTAATCAATGTATTATTGTTTAATAAACCTTTTGTTTACGCAATAAGTATTAATATACTCAACTTCAATTTATTTTCGGGAAGTATTCCATAATATTGAATAAAAACAGGTTCTTTACTAATAGTTCAAAAGGCGGTTAAATAATAAATGATTGGCAAAAATATTTATTATTTGTCATAATGATATTGTAACGATTTGTAACAATTTTATTTTCGAGGAGACTATTTGATGAAAAAATATCAGTCAACAGGGGCATATATAACTTTAATAGTAATTATAATGGCATTTATAGCTTCTTTAATGACATCAAAACCGGATGCAATAAAAGATGTTTCTTATTCAGCTTTTATGAATAAAGTAAAACAGGGAGAAATTAAAAAGGCGGTTATAACTGATGATTATGTGATGGCAGAGTCTAGCGCCTCATCGGCACAACAGCCTATTAAATATAAAGTTCTAGTTCCAATGAACGATCAGACTTTTATTACAAAACTTGAAAATAATAATGTTGATATATCTGTCAGTCATCCGGGTAATTCAGGTCAATGGATAGGGCTTGTTGGCACACTTATTTTCCCGTTATTTTTATTGATTGCCCTGTTTCTTATGTTTAGAAGTGCTTCAGCAGGTGGATCTCAAGCTATGTCATTCGGCAAAAGCAAAGCAAAAATGATGCTTGATAATAAAGTTAAAATAACTTTTTCTGATGTTGCAGGTATTGATGAATCAAAACAGGAACTGGAAGAAATTGTAGATTTCCTGAAAAATAGCCAGAAATATCATTCTCTTGGCGCTAAAATCCCTAGAGGGGTGCTTCTTGTAGGGGCACCGGGAACAGGTAAAACCTTGCTTGCTAAAGCAGTAGCCGGGGAAGCAGGAGTTCCTTTCTTTAGTATAAGCGGTTCAGATTTTGTTGAAATGTTTGTAGGGGTTGGAGCTTCTCGAGTAAGAGATTTGTTTGAACAGGCGAAAAAGCATGCCCCGTGTATAGTATTTATAGACGAAATTGATGCAGTAGGCAGACAAAGAGGCGCAGGACTGGGCGGAGGTCATGATGAAAGAGAACAGACACTTAACCAGCTTCTTGTGGAAATGGACGGATTTGACGGAACAACAGGAATTATAATTATTGCAGCCACAAACAGACCTGATATTCTTGATAACGCTTTATTAAGACCGGGAAGGTTTGACAGGCAGGTAGTAATAGACAGACCGGATATACTTGGACGTGAAAAAATTCTTGAAGTCCATTCAAAAGGCAAGCCTCTTGCCCCGGAAGTTGACTTAAAAGTCCTTGCAAAAAGAACTCCAGGCTTTACAGGGGCAGATTTGTCCAACTTAATAAATGAAGCCGCACTTTTAGCAGCCAGATACGATAAAAAAGAAATAAACATGGGAGATATGGAGCATGCTATAGACAAAGTTATAGCAGGTCCTGAAAAGAAAAGCCGTATTATCGACGACCATGAAAAAGAAAACACAGCTTACCATGAAGTAGGGCATGCCTTATTATCAAAATTCCTCAAGAAATGCGACCCGCTTCATAAAGTTACCATTATCCCTAGAGGAATGGCGCTGGGTATAACTATGACATTGCCTGAAAAAGACCATTTAACTTATACAAAAGCACAGTTATTGGCTAGAATTGCGATGCTTTTAGGCGGCAGAATCGCTGAAGAAATAACTTTCGGTGCTGAAGAAATAACAACAGGCGCACAAAACGACATAGAAAAAGCAACAGACCTGGCAAGAAAAATTGTAACTACTTACGGTATGAGTGATAAAATCGGACCAATTTCGGTTGGCAAGAAAAATGAACATGTTTTCCTTGGAAGAGATTTTGGCACCGATAAAAATTATTCAGAAGAAGTAGCATCAATTGTGGACAGGGAAATTAAAACTATAATTGAGGAAAGATACGTTTTTGCAAAGAATTTATTAACTGAAAACAAAGATATAATTGAAGAAATAGTAAAAGTTCTACTTGAAAAGGAAACTCTTGACGAAAAAGAAGTTGATGAGATTATTCAAAGAGTAAGAGCAGACAGAAACGCGCAACCGGCTTATTAATCATGGTAAAAAATAATAACAGACAAAAACCGCATAATTTAGACCCGGACTACAGAAATAAAAATTTCGAAGAAGTAGAACATAATTTTACTGATGAACAGGTGCTTGTAGAGGCTCAAAGATGTCTTGAATGCAAAAATCCTAAATGCGTTCAGGGTTGTCCTGTAAATGTAAATATTCCAGGCTTTATCGGTGAAATTAAAAAAGGCAATATTGATAAAGCAGGAGAAATTATAAGAAAAACGAATTTCCTGCCTTCTGTTTGCGGACGGGTTTGTCCGCAGGAAAAGCAGTGCGAAGGGGCATGCGTCCTTGGAATTAAAGGCGAACCGGTAGCTATCGGCGCTCTTGAAAGATATATAGGAGATAATTCTTCTACAGAATTACCTGAAATTAAATCCACAGGGAAGAGAATTGCAATAATAGGCTCAGGCTGTGCAGGAATGAGCGCGGCAGCAGATTTAGCCAAGTTCGGACATAGTGTAACAATATTTGAGGCGCTCCATGCAACAGGAGGCGTTTTAAGATACGGAATCCCCGAATTCAGACTGCCAAGAAAGGTTCTTGACAGGGAAATTGAATATTTAAAAAAACTTCACGTTGAATTTAAAACCAACGTAGTAATCGGTAAATCCCTTACTATTAGTGATTTGTTTGAAGAAGGATTTGATGCAGTTTTTATATCAAGCGGCGCAGGTTCTCCAAAGCTTTTGAATATAACAGGTGAAAGCCTTAACGGGGTTTATTCCGCCAACGAATTTTTAACAAGAATAAATTTAATGAAAGCAAATCAGGATGACCATGCAACACCTGTTGCTGTTCATAAAAAAGCAGCGGTTATAGGCGGAGGGAATACTGCGATGGATTCTGCAAGAACCGCTAAAAGAATCGGCTTTGAAGAAGTAACAATAATATACAGGCGTTCGGAATCAGAACTTCCGGCGAGACTTGCTGAAATTATACATGCCAAAGAAGAAGGGATTAAATTCCTGCTTCTTCATTCACCCATTGAAATCATAGGCGAAAATGGCTATACAAAGGGCTTAAAGCTACAGGTTATGGAACTCGGCGAGCCTGACGCTTCAGGCAGAAGAAGTCCTGTGCCTGTTAAAGATAAAATTGTTGATATTGAGCTTGATACAGTTATTGTTGCGCTTGGTACAGACCCAAATCCAATAATTCAGCGATCTGCCGAACAGGAAGGGCTTAATCTGGAAGTAACCAGAAAAGGTTATATCGTTACAAATCCTGAAACATCCGAAACTTCTATGAAAGCTGTATGGGCAGGCGGAGATGTCGCTCCTGTAGGAGAATCAAACGCTATCAACGCTATGGGGACAGGCAAAAAAGCCGCCGCATCAATTAACGAGTTTTTGAAAAACCTCTAAAATATAATTAATTTCCTTTTGTCTAATTCCCGGCCAAAGACCAATCCAAAAAGCGTTATTCATTATAAATTCTGTATTAGGGAGCATTATAAAATGCTCTTCTGTTAATTCATCGGAATATAAAACTTCTGAATCGTTAATTCTCAATGGAATATGATTATGTACAAATAGCGGCTGCCTTAAAATATTGCCGGAAAAGAGAAGTCTTGTTCCAATCTTGTTTTCTTCAAGATATTTAATTACGTCCAACCTGTTAAATTTGGTATTTTCTTTTAAGGAGAGAATAAATCCAAACCATGAAGGCTTAGCTTCAGGCAGAGCTTCAGGCAGGATAAAATACTCATTAAATTTTTTCAAACCCTCGTATAATAATTTAAAATTTTCATCTCTTTTTTCGCTAAATTTATCAAGTTTATCCATTTGGGCACAGGCAATAGAAGCCTGCCAGTCAGTAATTTTTAAGTTATAACCGAGGTTGGAATATATATATTTATGATCGTAGCCATAAGGAAGGTTTCCGAGCTGGTAAGAAAACCTTTTGTTACAGGTATTGTCTTTCCCGGGCGAACACCAGCAGTCTCTTCCCCAATCCCGCAATGAAAGCAGGATTTTATAAAGAGTTTTGTCATTGGTTACAACGGCTCCACCTTCTCCCATAGTGATATGATGGGCAGGATAAAAGCTGAATGTGCCAATATGTCCGAAAGTACCGGTAAATTTGTTTTTATACCTGCTTCCAAGAGCATCACAGTTGTCTTCTATAAGCCATAAGTCGTGTTTTTGGCAAATTTCCATAACTTTATCGAGGTTAAACGGATTTCCAAGGGTATGAGCGATAAAAATTGCCCTGGTTTTATCTGTAAGGGATTTTTCAATATCTTCGGCTTTTATATTGTATGTTCCAGCTTCAATATCAACAAAAACAGGAATTAAGCCGTTTTGAACAATAGGATTAATAGTTGTAGGGAATCCTGCCGCAACAGATATAACTTCATCGCCCTGCTTTAAGCTTTTATCCCCGAGCTTATATGAAGTTAAAGCCGTTAAAGCAAGCAAATTTGCAGAAGACCCAGAATTTACAGTTAAACAGTGCTTGGTATTGAGAAAATCAGAGAATTTTTTTTCAAATTCATCATTAAAACGCCCGGCAGTTAGCCACATATCAAGGCTTGCATCAATCATATTAAGCAGTTCTTTTTCATCAAGCACCTTGCCCGATGCGGGAATATAATTCATTTTATAAGGTTTGTTCAGACTTTTGTAGTAAAGAAATGCAAAATATTTTGTTGTATTTCGCAATATTTTATTTAATAGTGTATTGTTACTCAATTTATTCACCGGCTAGAATTGAACCTAACTCAAATTAAAACGTGTATTTATTATTAACATATTAAGAATTGTAATAAATTTCTTCTATAACTGTCAATTTTTTTCTTCATGTGTTTTATAAAATATAGTAGAGAGTAAAATAAATAAAAAAGGGGAAAATCAAATTATGAAAATTAACAATCAAATTAATG